>CAZKCX010000354.1:0-7260 GCA_964550865.1 uncultured Planctomycetales bacterium | reverse complement strand
TCCGATGACCCCGCCCAGCCGGAAGAGTTGGGTGAGGATGCCCGTCACACCGATCGTGATCAGCACGACGAGGAAGAGCCAGTCCTGATAGTTGCTTCGACCGGCCTTCTCCTCGTCGGTGGCCCGCGTGTACATCAGCATGACCAGGCCCACGAAGAACAGGACCGCCCCCACGTTGCCCAGGATCTTCACCGGGTGATAGAGCGGCATGGGCAGCGAGATCTGCGCGAAGCCAGGTCCCACCTGGAAGTGATGGAGGTAATACCCAATGAACACCAGCGTCGTTGTGATGAACAGCGCGATGAAACCGTAAAACGTCAGCATGTGGCCGAGGTACCTCGGCTTGGCCTGGTCGCACTCGTTGAAGCGACTGTGGGAGAGGATCTCGCCGATGGCCAACATCGCGGACGAAACGAAGCCCCGGATGGGCTTGGTCTCTTCGCTGATGTCCCTCCAGAAGCGAACCAGGCCGGTGAGGAACAGAGCGATCGCCACGACGGCCGTCAGGACGAAGATCGGGTCGAGCAGTGTCGTCGTCGGGAAGAAGTCGGCGAACTTGAACGGCTCGCCTTCGGCGGGCGGTGAGATCTGGAATCCGGTCACCAAAGCCAGGGCGACACCCAGGATCAGCACCGGCACGAGTAGAAGCAAGGGCAATGCCTTCGGGCTGGCCAGGGCTTTGCCGAGGAAGCCCGGCACGGCGTAGTACTGATAGGCCTCGTGCCGCGCCGCGGCCAGGACGTCGCCGGGGTTCCCGCCGCGCGGACACATGATCGAGCAGTCATTGCACTGGTGACAGAGCCAGATGTCGGGGTCCTTGATGAGCTTCTCTTTGAGGCCCCAAACCGCCCAGACCATCTCCTTCCGGGGGAAGGGATCCTTGTCGGGCGAGATCGGACACGTGCCCGAGCAGGTCGCACACTGAAAACACTGCTTGAAGCTCTCTCCGCCCAGCTCGGACATCTCCTCGATGAACGCAAGATCCGGCTCGACTTTCAATGGTTCCGCCATCGTTCGTTTGTCCTCGTGGCTCGGTTCCGCGACCCACACGCCCGGCCATCCGTCGGCTCCCGCAAGCCTGGGGTCTGAAGACTGAAGTCCCTTCTTGTTAGAATCCCTTGAACGGATTCATGCCGATGCCTTCCATCTCCTCCGCGAAGTCGTTGATGACCTGGACGACCTTCTCCACGTCGGAGATCTGGATCTCGTGCAGGGCGACCCGTTCGTTCTCCAGCGCCATCTGCTGAAGCTTCTCTCGGATGTTGTCCCCGCGGTAGTCCGCCAGCTCGCTGCCCTTGATGAAGTGGCATTGGTAATCCTCGCCGTACTTACATCCGAGCAGAAGGATTCCATCGTAGCCCTTGCTTAACGCCTCGCTTACCCAGACGGGGTTCATCGAACCGAGACAGCGAACCGGAATCACGCGAACGAAGGGGCTGATCTTGCGCCGCCGAGCCCCGGCCTGATCCAAGGCCGGATAGGCGTCGTTCTCGCACGCAAAGACGAGATAGCGTGGCTTCTCGTCGAGCTCGTCCGGCACCTCGATCGATTTGATCACGCTGGCGATCTGGTCCACGGAGTAGTCCTTGAAGCTGATGATCCGTTCGGGGCAGCTGCCCAGGCAAATGCCGCATCGACGACACCGCGTCGGGTTCGGCTGTGGCGTGCCCTTGGCGTCCTCGTTGAGCGTGCCGAACGGACATTCCTCGGTGCAGCGCTTGCACTGGGTGCACCGCTGGAGGAAGAAGTCCGGGAAGCTGATGTCGCCCGCACGCGGATGGGGACTCTCGCCCCGGCTCAACATCTCGACGACCTGGATGGCCTTGAGGGCCGCACCCGCGGCGTCCTCGGCACTCTGCACGCCGTCGGTCGGGGCTCGGCAGGCCCCCGTCGGATAGATGGCCGTCCGCCTTGACTCGTAGGGGAAACAGATGAAGTGGCTGTCCGGGTATCCGTACTTCAAGGCCGGCAGATCGGGGCCCTGCCGATAGTTAAGGTGGAGAATCGACGTGCCCTCATGGTCCTTGAGCTCATCGACCAGCCTGGCCGCTTCCTTGCGCTGCTCTTCCGATTCGCCCTTCTCGACCCGAACCTTGGCGTCCTCGAGCTTGCGGATCGCCTCGCCGTCGGCGACGTTGGGCTTCAACCCCGTTCCGAGCACAACGAGGTCCACCTCGACGGTCATGTCCCGCGCCAGCATGGTGTCCTTGACGGACACGACCAGCTTCCCGCCGGACTCCTCCACCTTTTCGACCTTGCCCTTGGTGAAGAACACGCCGGGGTTGGCCTGCACGGAGCGGTAGAAGTCCTCGTTATGCCCCGGGGCGCGGAGGTGATCGTAGAAGAGGAACGCCTTGCGATCGGCCCCCTGCTCCCGAACATAGAGGGCCTGCTTGAGGGCCGTCATGTCGATGATGCTCGCACAGTGGCTGAAGATCTCCGGATCGGGCGACCCGCCGACCTGGATGAAGGCCACGCTCTTGACCTCGCCGCCGTCGCTGGGCCGCGTGATCTTGCCGGCCTTGGCCATCTCCTCCATCTGCACGTTCGTGATGACGTTGTCGAGCTTCTCGAAACCCAGATGGTCGATGTGCTTGGGCTTGTCGGGCCGCCAGCCCGTCGCCTGAACGATCGCCCCGGCCGTGAAGTTGGCGAGCCCGTTGCCCTCGGCCCCCGTCGCCTTGAGATGGACGTCAAACATGCCGGGCGCGCCCTCGATCTTGGCGATCTCGGCACCCGTGTGGACCGTCACGTTGTCCATCGCCTTGAGGGCTTCGATCCGCTGGTCGATGTCGACCGGCTCGAGCGAATTGTAGGGCGGCTTGGTGGCCACGACCTTGTGCTGCTTGGCCATCCAGCCGCCAAGCTCCTGCTCCTTCTCCACCAGGTAGACGTTGTACCCGGCGCGGGCCGCTTCGGTGGCGGCCGTGATGCCGGCGATGCCGCCGCCCACGACGAGCACGTCTTTGTTGATCCGGCTCGCCTCCTCGAAGGGCTCGGGCGGATTGGCCTTGGTCCCCCGGATCATGCCCATGCGCAAGTAGTCCTCGGCCATCTTCTGCGTGTCTTCGTGGTTGGGCTCCTGACACCAGACGACCTGTTCGCGGAGATTGACGAACTCGATCACGCGGTCTCGCTTCATGTCGAGGAAGGGATCACCCTCGTAGAACCGAGCGCTGGGTCCCGCGATCACCACAGTCTTCAGGTCCTCGTCCACGATCTCCTTCCGGATCGCCTCGAGGTCGGGACCTTCACACGTCGGGACGGTCTTGATCAAGTCGGCCTTCACGCTGATGAATTCGTCGTCCGAGGCGACCTTCTGGAGCGCGTCGATGTCCAGCGCCTCGCCGATGCCGTAGCCCGTGCAGATGTATACGCCAAGCTTGCCTTCCATCGCAGCTCTTGCCTCCTCAGCTTTGGGAGATGAATTGAATGGCCTTCAGCGCCGCGCCCGTGCCTTCCTTGGTGGTCCGGGTCACCTCGATCGGGTGACGGGCCACACCGGCGGCGAAGATGCCCTTGTCCTCGGCCTCCAGGACGAACCCGTACTCGTCCTGCTCGATGTCCAGGGGAAGCTTCTCCAGCGCCAAGGTCGGGACCATGCCGGTGGCGAGCACCACCATGTCGAAAGCGCTTCCGATCTTCGCACCGGTGATCGAATCCTCAACATCGAGCTTCAAGCTGCCGTCGGGCTCCTCATGGACCTTGGCGACCTTGCCCTTGATGAACGTGACCTTCTCATCCTCGAGGAGCTCGTAGTAGAAGTCCTCATGCCGACCCGTCGGGCGAATGTCGATGTAGAAGATGGTGATATCACACTCGGGAAGGCGCTCGCGGACGTACCGTGCCTGCTTCATCGAGGCCATGCAACACACGGACGAGCAGTACTGCAGGTGGTTCTCGTCGCGGCTCCCCGCGCACTGCACGAACGCGATGCTCTTGGGCTCCGCCTTGTCGCCGGGCCGAACGATCTTCCCTTCCGTCGGCCCGCTCGCGGCCGCCAGCCGTTCCATCTGGATGTTGGTGATGACGTTCTTGCACTGACCGTAGCCGAGGTTGTCGAGCTTGGTGGCGTCGTACGGCGCCCATCCCGTCGCCAGGATGATCGCGCCCGCCTTGACCTCCACGCTCTGCGGCTGCATGTCCAGGTCGATCGCGCCCTCCGGCACGGCCGAGACGAGCTTGCTGGCGTCGTCGCCGCTCAGGGCCTGCTTATCGAGCACCCACGTTGAGGGATAGCTCATGGGATGCGGGCGGTACAGCGCCTTGGTGTTGGCGTCCATGACCGGATTGAACGTATCGGCCCGCTCCGAGGAGACGGCCTCGGCGTGGGATTCGTCCAGGTCGACCTTGCCCGTGACGTACCGTGGATTGCACTTGATGGTGACGGTGTAGTCCCCGGGCGTGCCGTCGACCTTCTCCACCTCGGCCAGGGTATGGACATCGATCCGCGGATTCTCTCGGATGCGACGCGCGTTGATCTCCATGCCGCAGTTGGGCGGGCACATCTTGGGGAAGTACTGGTTCATGCGCACCACCCGCCCGCCGAGGAAGGGCTCCTTCTCGACCAGGACGACCTTGTAGCCGACCTCGGCCGCCTCGACCGCGGCCGTCATGCCCGCGATGCCGCCGCCAATCACCAGGATGGCCTTGTCAGATTTCGGCTGATTCACTCCGATCTCCTCGTTTGCTGCTACCGTCGTTCTCGGTTAAGCGAGCGACCCGGGGATCTGCTCGCCCACGTGCGAAATCCGGCACGGGACCTCCCCTCGGGCCTACTCGGGGATCTCCCATCTGGGAGCTGCAGGGGGACGTCACGCTTTTCGTCGGCCGGCCTTCTCGTCTTCGGCCTTGGTCTTCCGGGCCGCCGCCCGTCGGGCCGCGATCACGCCCTCCAGCTCTTTTTCCTTCTGCTCGCGGAGATCCGCCTTCATCGCCATCGTCGGCTCCCGCAGGAGGCTGAACCGCAGCCATTCGATCGCAAGCTTCATGAGCTCGACGTCGTCGGTGCGCATCGTCTCGATGCGATCCTCGGGGATGTCGAACTTCTGGAGGAAGGTCGATTCGAAGACGAATCGCCGGAATTTGTCGATGTCGTAGCAGGCGGTGTGGAACATGTCCATCTGCGACAGTCCCAGGTCCACATCGCCCTGCAATTTGGGATGCGTCGTAAGCTTCTTGAACAGCTCGCCCGCCTCGTTGTACTCGGCGATGCCCTGGTCGGCAATCCACTCGGAGACCTTTTGCGTGCGGGGCTCGGCGAAGCCTTCGCAGCACTCCTCCTCGATGAGGAAGTAGAATTCCTCCTGACCGACCTCGAACTCCCCCGGGGAGGCCATCCCCAGCGGATACATCCGGCAGGCCCACGGACGATCCCCGTAGATCGTGCAGCCCTGCTCGCCGACGAAGGGGCACTTTTTGCCCTCATCCTCGTTCATCCGGAGCACGACCACGGGAAGCCGCTGCTCCTTGGTGAAGGGGATCACGGTGTACTTGTCCAGGAACTCCTCTGAGGATAACCCCAGCCTGTTCTTCATGCGAATGATGTCGTAAGGCGTCAGAAAGATGTTGACGTCGGCACAACACGCGTTGAAACAGGCAACACCGGGATGGCAAGCGAACTGGAACTCGTCGTCGAGGGTGAAGCGAGGGGCGTCCTTCATCACGTCCTGCTTGAACTTCCTGAATTGATCGGAATCACTCACGGCACACCTTCCCGCAGCCCGCCCGGGTATCTACGTCGGTCGCTCGATTCGGCCGTATCAGTCGTCGATGATGCGGTTCTTCAACGCCTCCCTGCTCCAGACAGGCAGCGGGCCGAAGTCGCCCGTGGACGGGTCGATCCGCCAACGATAGCTGGTGTTCTGCTGGAAGTTCTGGGCCATCCACTCCCAGCCCTTGAGGAAGTAAGGGCAATCGTCGTTGAAGCACCCCCACATCCAGGGCGTGTCCCAACTGGCCTCGTCCGGCACGGCCCACCGCTTCATGGGCGTACCGCAATGGGGACATCGCGGGACCTGCTGCGAATCGGGCTTGTCATCCGTCATGACCGTGCCCCTCGTCGTCTGATCACTACTCACGGCTTCTCTTCCTAACCGGCTCGCGCGGAACTCCATCATACCCTGCGCGCGATAAAGAACCTATCCTCCAGGCGCAGTGAGCACCTGGAGGATAGGGTTCGACGCAACGGGATACAGACAACTCAGCTCGGACGTACCGAACTCCCTAGGCTCACCAACACCTAGAACCCTGTCTACCCGCCCAACAGCTCATGCTCTGCGGGCTGAGGGAAGACGTTGATGATGTCGCGCTTCATCATCTCCCACTCGCCCTTGTTGGGATCCCACTTGCAGTTGGCAAAGACCGTCCACTCTTCCTTCATGGACGGGTAATCGCTTCGGAAGTAGTAGCCCGGCCAGCGGGTCTCCTCCCGGAACAGGATCGTCCGGACGTGGGCTTCGGCCTGCCACATGCGCTGGACGTTCTCCCAGCATCGCATGAGCTCGTGGAGGTCTTCGGCGGCCAGCTTCTCGGCGTCCTCCTTGAGGAAGGCCAACAGATCGAGGGCCTTCTCGAGGTTGCTCTTGCTGGTCATGAACTGGGCGGTCACGCCACCGGCGTACTCGTCCATGATCTTCTGCAGCCGGAACATGAACATCTTCGGCTTGATGAACTCGGGGTTGATGTCGGGATCACTTGACCCACCCTTGTTCGCCTCGAACCGATCGAGCGGGGCGAGGATCGCCTTCTTCATCTCCTCGACCTTGCCCATGTCCACGTTCGGTTGGCTGTTGTTGTCGACGATGTACTTGATCGCCGCCTTGGCCGCGATACGACCTTCGGCGTGCGAGCCGGACGAGAACTTGTGGCTCGAGGCGCCGCTGGCGTCACCGGCACAGAACAGCCCGTTGACGGTCGCCATGCTGGCATAGCCCCAGAAGTAGCTGCCCTTGCTCTCGTCGGTCTGGAGGTCTTCCGGACCGCTGACCCACGCGCCGCTGGCACCCGAGTGCGAACCGATGAAGTACGGCTCGGCCGCCGCGATCTCCGACGGAGCCTCCTCCGGCGCGATGTTGCTGGCGGCCCAGAGGATCGCCTGCGAGATCGTCATGTCGAGGAAGTCTTCCCAGGCCTCGGCCTCGAGTTCTTTCAGCTTCTTCTTGCGTTCCTTCTCATCGGGCTCCGCCTCGGACAGCTTCTGGATGGCCTCTTCGGTCCGCATGTAGATCGGACCCTTGCCTTCCATCACGTCCAGCATCA
>CAZKCX010000353.1:5950-7263 GCA_964550865.1 uncultured Planctomycetales bacterium | reverse complement strand
GGCCACAGAAGGCAAAGCTGCTCGACTGTTCAGACATTGTTGCGAACAGCTTAGGTCATTTCCACCGGCTCCATAGGGTACAGCATCTGAAAGCATCGATGCGCGGCGCCCACCGCGGCCGCGAACGGTCCGAGCTGTGCGGGCATGACCTGCACCCGCTCGGCGATGTCCGAAAGCACGAGCTCCCGAAACGTCCGCAGCGCGGGGCTCCACAAGGGTCCTTCCGGGCGCACCAGCTCGCCCGCCAGCACGATCGCTTGCGGGTCCAGGATCGTCGCGAGGTTCGCGAGCTGCGCGCCGAGGATCTCGCCCGCGCGTCGGGCCTTGCTATCGGATAGTGTGGTCTCCTTGGCCTCGGCGTCGACGCCCAGTGCCTGCTCCGACACGGCGTCGTGCAGGCGCTTCCACTGGCGGGCGACGCGACCCGACGGCACGATCAGGTAGCCGGCTTCCCCGGCGAAGCCGTGACTGCCCGTATGGAGTCGGCCGTTGATGACGATCCCCGCGCCCACGCCGCTGCGAATCGCGAGCAGCACGAAGCTGCTGAGGTCCTGCGCCGCCCCGGACAGCCATTCCGCGAGCGTCAGCGCACGGATATTCTCCTCCAGCAAACAAGGCAGACCCGTACGGCTCGCCACCAGATCACGCAGCGGGATATCCGTCGCGTTCTCGATCAGGTCGTAGTGGAGGATGACCCCGCGTCGAACGTCCAGCACCCCCGCGCCGGCGAGTCCGAGGCCGAGCACGTTCTTGTACTCGGCGTGGATTTCCTCCAGCCCGTCCTCGATGAAGGTCAGCACGCGATCGATCAGCGCCTGGCGGGTCTTGGTGTTCGTCAGCGTCAGACGCTTCTGCCAGACGGGATCGCCGGCGAAGTCGACCACGACCAGCCGGAGCCGCTTGGCCTCCATGTCGAAGCCCACCAGATGGCCGTATTCCGGGTTTACCCGCAGAGGCACGCCGCGCCGGCCGCGTCGCTCGTGCCCGGAGAGCTGTTCGGTGAGTAGCCCCTCGTCGAGCATTTCGGCGACAAGATCGCAGACCCGGGAGTTGCTCATGCGGAGCTGGCGCGCGAGCTCCAGCCGGCCGATGCCCCGGCGCGTGCGGATCCGGTCGAGGAGCCGGTTCTTCCGAAATTGCAGCTTTTCGGTAATTTTCGCGGTGTCGGCCATTGCTCGTACGGCGGATTATGCCTGATTTTCCGGTCAGGCTCAAGAAGAATTTTACGAAAATGGAAATTATGCCTCGAACCGAGACTCGACACCGGACCGCTCCGAGACCGAGTGAGGACGCCGATGCGAGCCAGAGCGCTA
>CAZKCX010000353.1:0-5940 GCA_964550865.1 uncultured Planctomycetales bacterium | reverse complement strand
CATTCAGGCTGCGCGGGGCCTCCGGGTCGGACGAGAGCGGCGCCTTGGGCGAAGCATACGTCCTGAGAGCGCCCGGCACGGCGTTCACACGTCCAGCGGATAGTCGCCGTGTTCGCGAAGCGTGTGGATCGCCAGTTCGTAGCTTTCGGGCGCGACGTCGCTGCTCACGCTATGGTCGGACTGGAACACCCAGCCACCGCCCTGGGCGGCCTGGAGCTTGTACAACACCTCCCGGCGGATCGCGTCGGGATCGTTGCTCTCGAGCACGCGGATGTCGATGTTGCCGACGAAGGCCAGCCTCCCCGCGTAGCGCTCCTTGAGCTTGACGACGTCCAGGCCGGCCTTCGCCTCGAGTGGGTTGTAGCCGTCCAGCTCGATCTCGACCATGTCGTCCAGGATCTCCGAGGCGTCGCCGCAGCCGTGGTAGACCACCGGCAGATCGCGCTCGTGGCACAGCGCGATGATCGCCCGCACGTGCGGCTTGAACATCTCCCGCCAGCGCGGGGCGCCGAACATCATGCCGCGGACGTAGGCGACGTCGCCCCAGACATACATGCCGGAGAGTCGGCCTCGACCGGCCTCGATCTGCGCCTGGGTCATCGCGAGCAGATGTTCGCCGATGCGATCGACGAAGGCGGCCAACGGCTCGGGATCAGACGCCATCCAGAACAGCGTGTTCTCGCTGCCGATAATCCGCCAGAGGTATTCGTGCGGCTCACAAATCGAGCCGAAGACGGGGAAGTCGGCCGCGTAGGCGTCGACGCGATCGCTCCAGGAGGGCAGGTCTCGCGCCAGCACGTCGGCCACGCCATTGATCTGATCGTCGCCCCCTTCGAAGAAGCGGCGCGGGTCGGCCGGGTCGTCGAGGGCAAAGCTGGCCATCTGCGACGGCTCGGTGATGCTGAAGGCCTCATAGCTCGGCATCGGCAGATCGCCGCGGCGGCGGATCGTCGCGCCGAATCCGGTTCGCACGACGACGTCCTCGCCCGATTCCTCCACGATCTCGAAGGGCTGGATGCGCGGGTCCATGTTCGGGTTCATGACGATGTAGTCCAAGTCGAAGCGGAGATAGGGGTCGAAGTCGTCGCCCCATCGCGCTTGGGCCCGCTTGCAGAAATTCGTCCAGAAGAACTCCCCCGCCGGGACCCGGTCCGCTTCCTCGTGTCGCAACGCCGCATGCAGTCGTTCGAGCTTGGCCTTCTTGTTGTTCATGAGTCTCGCCGCCTTACGCGGGCCTCCGATACGCTGCCTTGAAACGGCGGATCGGGCGGGCGTAGTCCTCGTCCACGTAGTCCTGGAAGTGCACCTCTTCGAGCCCTGCCCGCGTCAAGACGGTGAAGTCTTCCCGACAGAGCGGCCAGGGGATCTGCGGTGCCGCCTCCTCCTTGTCCCGCGCGCGACAGAGCACCAGCAGCGTGCCGCCGGGCCCGACCGTCTCCCCAAGCGCGGCCATCGCCGCGTGGAGCTCTTCGCATGGGATCGACTGGAGCGTGTAGGCCTCGAAGACAAAGTCGAACGCGCGCCGCCATTCTGCGGGCAGTTCGAAGAGATCCGCCGCTCGGTAGTCGACGGGGGAGTGCGGAAAGCGCCGGCGGCACCATTGGATGGCCGTCGGGGCGATGTCGAAGGCCGAGACCTCGAAGCCCTGCTCGCGGAGATACTCCGCATCGTCGCCCAGACCGCAGCCGACGACGAGGGCCTTCGCACGACGCGGGTTCGTCTTCCGCGTGATCGTTTGGAGTTCGTGCTCCTTGGCCCAACGCCGGAGCGTCTGGTTCGGGACGAGATCGGCCCAGGGCACCTTCTCCGGGTCCCCCTCCGCCGAACGGTAAAGGGCGTCGAAGAAGCCGCGCCATCGACCGCCTTCGATGTACTCCTTGGCGAGCTGCTTGGCCTTCTGTCGGTGCGAGGTCATGCAGTGCTCCGAGGGGTTACCGCAGCCTCTTGCCGTTGCCGGCAGGGGCCTTTACGGATTCTCCACGATCGAGAAGTCGTATGTTGCGATGGGCTCGGTCCGCTCGGCCGGGCCCGAATAGAGCTTGACCCGATACGCACCGAGGCCGTGCTCTTGGACGATCGGATCGATCTTGAATGTGTATCCGTACCGTGCATACTTCTTCGTCCATCGAAAGGCCTGTCGGGCGACGATCTCGCGCTCGCCGACGGGGACGATGGTCAGCTCGAAGTTGTTCCGATGCGCAGAGGATGGGAGGTCCACAACCGCATACAGCTTTTCGTCGCCGGGCGTGAAGCGACGTTGCCATTCCCAGTTCCCTTCGTACAGGGAGGCGGCCGTCTTCAGGACGTCGCCCTCGAGCTTGATCGGCGAGCGCGTCACCGCGATGGCCCGCACGATGCGGTTGACCTGGTCGCGCTCCGCGGACTCCAGGAGGGATTGCGGGGCATGCTTCGGCGGGCTGCCCTGCGCCCAGGCCTTCGACGGGCGATTGAACGCGTAGAGCTGACGGCCGGTCCCGCAATCGATCACGACCACGTGGCTCTCGACCACGGCGTCGTTGCGCGTCCAGCGATAGGGGACGTTCTTCCAGCCGGTGATCACCGGCATGCCCTGGGCGTTGCGGCCCCAGATGGGGACGCGGTTGTACCGGGTTTCGCTCTTGGCGCCGGCGTGAAAGCGGTCGACCACGCCGCAGACCAATGCCTGCACGGACTTGAGCTTGCCGATCCGCTTGGCGGCCTCCGGCTCGATGATGCCCGCCTCCGCGAGATCCAGCTCCGTGAGGATGTCCTTGAGGTGCACGCGGGTGTAGACCTCGTAGGTGCCGTTGTTCGTCAACAGGGCCGAGACCTTGTCGCTGATCCGCTCGCCGACGCCGCGGACGCGCGTGCGATTGCCGAAGGGCAAGACGGCGATGCGACGCAGGTCGGGCCGGTAGAACCGCGGATACTGGTAGATCCAGATCTTGTCCTTCTTCGTGCTTCCCCCGCAGCCGAGGAGGGCGGTAAGGACGAACGACGGGATGAGCAGACAGCACAGCCAACGGCCCACACGATTCATGACGACGATCCCATCTGCGGCGGTGAACGCCCACGCGACAAGGGAACCAGCATAGCAGGCCCGGTCAGGGCTGGGTAGGGCGGATGTTTCGCTTGCCCGGGGCCCGAGGCCTGCCTATTCTGCACGGACGGGAGCTCGATTTCCGCAGGATCAATCGTTGCCGCGCGCGATGGTGTGGCGCGGGAGGTAGCCGACGATGGCATACAGCGGCGTGATGGACGACGTTCGAACGGTGGCGGCGATGGGCAAACCGAAGCGGCTGCCCGTCTTCCTCTGCAGCGAGGAGATGGACGTCCGCGTCTGCGGCAGCCGCTACGATCGATACAACTCGGACGCCAAGGAGATGGCCCGCGTCCAGATCGAGGCCATTCAGCGTTTCGACTACGACTGGGCGTGGCTTCAAGTCGACGACTGCCTGGAGTTCGAGACGCTCGGCGTCGGCGTGAAGGGGGGCGGCGACATCCTCCCGGCCACCTGCGACTACCTCCCGACGACCGACAGGGCGCTCGCGAAGCTCCGCCAGGACGGCTACCGCGTGGAGGGCCGCATGCGCGTCCTGCTGGAGGCCATCAGCAGGGTGAAGGGCCACTTCGGTGACAAGGTCTGCGTGACGGGACGGACGGCCGCCCCGTTCAGTTCGGTCCCGTTGGCCTTCGGAATGAACGAGACGATGATGCTGCTCTACGACCGTCCCGATTTCATTCACGAGGCGGTGAGGTTCTTCGAGGACTTCCAGCTCCGATTCGGGCTCGATCAGATCCGCGCCGGGGCCGACGCGATCTGGTTCGGGGACTGCAATGCCTCGGGCCACCTCATCAGTCCGGACAACTACCGCGAGTTCGCGCTCGAGCCCGCCAAGCGGGTGTCGGAGGCCTACCAGGTCGCCGGCGCGGTCGTGATCTACCACGCGAGCGAGGAGCTGGCGGCCATGGTCGACATCCAGGCCGACATGGGTTTCTCGATCCTCAGCGTCGGGCCCGCCATCAACATCGAGGAGGCCAAGCGGATCGTCGGCGACCGGGTCGGTTTGTCGGGCAACGTCGACCCGCTCAGGATCCTCGCGCGGGGCACGCCGGAGCAAGTGCGGGACGAGGTGCGACGCGTGGTGCAGAACGTGTCGGTCCAGGGCGGACAGGTGATGAACTCCGGCGAGATGGTGCCGCGCGAGACGCCCGAGGAGAACGCCCGGGCGTTCGTCGAGGCCACACGGCAGGCGTGGAGGGACTTCGCGTAGGCTGCCTGCAACAAAGATCGGGAAGTGTGGCACCGCCGCTTCCAGGCTTCGCTACGCTTCGCCGTGACAAGTCCGGCCGTGAACCGTTGAAAGGCCCCAGCCGAGGGCGGCTGGGCCACAGTAAGGTAAGGCTGGTCGACTGTACTGACATTGGTTGCGAACAGGTTTGCGGGGCACGACCGTTCCCCGGTCATGAGCCGTGTGGCACGATCGCGCGGACGGCGAGTTCTCTGCTCGCCCGGCCAAGGGCGGCCGGGCCCCCTGCGGAGGCCTTGCCCGGTCGTTCTTGGAATGATCCTCGAGGGGGAGCTACGACGTATAGTCCTCGCGGGGCGGGGCGAAGATGTCCAACGTCTTGGCCGGGGCGTCCGGCGCGCGGGCGGCATGGACCGCCCCGCCGGGGATGACGTACATCTGACCGGGCCTGACCCGGTAGGTCTTTCCGTCGACGATCAGATCGAACTGCCCTTCCAGGCAGATGCCGCCTTGTTCGTGCGGGTGGGCATGCTCGGGCACCTCCCCGCCGGGCTCGAGGTGCACCAGGGAGAACATCATCTTGTCGCCCCAGGCCAGGCCGGCCCGGATACCCGAGAATATGGCCTTGAAGCTCAAGTCGCCCTCGTCGAACACGATGGAGTCACTCGCGGGGTTCGCCGTGGTCATGAGGGGTTCTCCTGCGAAGGCGTCGGGGGCTCGGACGGCGGGTGCCGTTCGCGATCGCGCCAGAAGTTGATCAGCAAGAGCCCGACGCCCACGACGAGCAGGGCGTCGGCCACGTTGAAGATCCACTTCCAGAGCTGAACTCCGCGGGGCAGCCAGGATGTGTCGATCTTGATGAAGTCCCGAACGACGGGGGAGGGCTCGACCTGCAGCTTCTTCTGCTTGTGAATACGGCGGATGGGTTCGCCGCCGTCGGGCCACTCGCCGAAGTACCAACACCCGTCTGTCTCTCGGACGAGCTTGCCCGAGAAGTAGACCTCGTCTCCCAGCCAGCTACGCCATCCGACCTCGGCCGGTCCCCAGACGGCGTCCGCCCGGATGAACGTGCGGTCATAGAGGTTTCCGAGCGCGCCGGCCAGGATCATCCCGAGACCGATGTGCATGCTCCAACGGCCCCTGGGCGTGTGGGCGAAGAGGTACAGCACGAAGAGCAGCGCGAGCACGGAGGCGAGGATGAAGACCGGCGCGAGCCCATGTCCCATGCCGAAGAGAGCGCCGGGGTTCAGGCTGCGGCGGAACTGAATCAGGTGGGGGATGACCGACCGTGTCCCTTCGAGGTTCGTGAACGCCCAGTGTTTGCTCCACAGGTCGACGATGAGCCCGATCGCCGCGACGATCCACAGCCGCAGGTGGCTTCTCGGGTCGGTGAGGCTGAGGTCATGCCACGTCACCGCCGCGTTTTCGGCCGGGTCCGACGAGGGCTCGTTCGTGCGTCCGGGGTTTTCGGACATGGGCCGATGGGTCGGGTCGGTTAGAAGCCGCGTTCGAGCTTTCGAGCGTATTCGATGCAGTACTTCGCCCAGGGCTTGGCCCGCAGGCGTGCCTTGGTGATCGGCTTACCCGTCCCCAGGCAGATCCCATAGGTGCCGTCGTCGATGCGCTGGAGTGCCTCGTCGATTTCGCGGAGGACGGCGTGCTCGTTCTGTATCAGGCCGAGCGTGAATTCCTGCTCGAAGTTGTCGCTGCC
>CAZKCX010000352.1:0-7281 GCA_964550865.1 uncultured Planctomycetales bacterium | reverse complement strand
GATATCCTCCCTGATCCCGGTGCGGTGCCGGAAGCCCGGGCGGCGCTGGCGAGGGAGATCGTTCGACTTCGAAGACGGCTCGGCGAATGAGGCGGTCCATCGGTTCGGTGGGCGGCTCGATGTGAGGTGATCCTATGGAAAGGCGACAGGTGCCCAACACGAAGATCGAGGTCTCGACGTTGTGTCTGGGCACGATGACGTTCGGCAATCCCGTCCGAGAGCGAGACGCGGCGCAACTGGTGCATTGGGCGATCGACCACGGTATCAACTTCTTCGATACGGCGGACATGTACGAAGGCTATGACCGTCGACTGGGCTCTCCGGGCGGTGCGGCCGAACGGATCCTGGGCTCCACCTTGCGGCGAAGACGCGATGAGGTCGCGATCACGACCAAGGTCGGCAGCGCGATCGGCGACGGGAAGTACTGCGGCTCGGGCCTCGGCCGGAACCACATCCATCACCAGATCGACGGCAGCCTCGCGCGGCTCAAGACGGGATGTGTCGACTTCTACCTCCTTCACAAACCCGATCCGGACACGCCGCTGGCCGAATCGATCGAGACCATGGCCGAGCTGATCCGGGTGGGCAAGGTCCGCCACTGGGGCTTCTCGAACTTCGACGCGGCCCGGATCTGGGAGATGCTCGAGCTGTGCGAACGGAACGGTTGGCCTCGTCCCGTCATTAGCCAGCCGCCGTATAGCTGGTTGAACCGCGACGCCGGCCAGGACACGATCCCGCTGTGTGCCGATCACGGCATTGCCGTTACACCCTATCAGCCGCTCCAGGGCGGCTTGCTGACCGGCAAGTACCGCCGAGGAGAGGCGCCACCGAGGGACAGCCGTGCGATCGAGCACGGTCAGTGGCTGACAGTCGAGGATGCGGTTTTCGACAAGCTCGAGCAGTTCGAGGCCGAGGCGCGTGGGGCGAAGCTTTCGCCCGCGCAATACGCGATCCGCTGGCTGCTCGATCAGCCAGGAATCACGTCGGCCGTCGTCGGCGCGAAGCGGATCGAGCAGCTCGAGGAACTCCTGCCCGCTTGCCCATGACACGCAGGATCCGTGCGAAGGGGATGGGCTATCGCCCGAGGGGCTGTCGGCCGCCGGGCGAGATGCGCCGGAGACAGGTTTCGTCGGATTTGCGATTGATCTGGCTGTCAAGAGCCGTTAGGCTTAGCGACTGGCTGAAACCACGTAAGAACTGGTAGACAAGCCGTACGAAGCGGCTGCAAGGAGATTGTTCTCATGGCAGAGTTGAAGGAGATCGCAGAGGCTGTGATCCAGGGCAATCGGAACTGCCCGAAGACTGCGCTCGAGCTTACCGAGGAGGCTGTCGACGAAGGACAAGACCCCAAGACGATCTTCGAGGATGGCCTGATGGCCGGCATGGGCGTCGTCATCCAGAAGTTCAAGAAGAACGAGGTCTTCATCCCCGAGGTGCTGATCTCGGCCAGGGCGTTCGGCCCGGCGATGGAGAAGATCAAGCCGCTGCTGCTGGCCTCCGGCACGAAACCCGTCGGCAAGGTCATCATCGGTACCGTCAAGGGCGACTTGCACGACATCGGCAAGAACCTCGTGAGCCTGACCCTCAAGGGACAGGGCTTCGACATCGAGGACCTCGGCACGGACGTGCCGGCCGAGGATTTCGTCAAGAAGGCCGGCGAGATGGAGGCCGACATCATCGCGATGAGCGCCCTGCTCACCACGACGATGCCGCAGATGAAGTCCGTGATCGAGGCCGTCAAGGAGTCCGGGTGCGAGGCCAAGACCATCATCGGCGGCGCCCCCGTCACCAAGGAGTATGCCGACGAGATCGGCGCCGACGGCTACGCCCCCGATGCCGCGACGGCCGTCGAGATCGCCAAGGAGCTGATGGCCTGAGTCGCTCCGTTCCGGCTGCAATGTGCATGACCAAACTCGCGCGGGTTCCGTTCTACGGGACCCGCTTCTTTGTTGGTTGCTGAGGTCGATGCCGGACGATATCGAGGAAATCCTGGACCACTACGGGAACAACGACGAGCCCGAGGACTCGGCAGTTACCCTCCGGATTCGGCGCAAGGTGCCCGGCCGACGCATCGACAAGTACCTGCACGGTCGATTCCCCCGTATGTCACGAACGGAGATCCAACGCCTCATCCGAACCGGCTCGATCACCGTCAACGAGAGGCCCACGAAGCCGAGCTACGAGCTCAATGCCGACGACGTGATCCGCGTGACCTTCCCCGAACCGGAACCGACCGAGGTCGTTCCCGAACCCATCCCGATCGAGATTCTCTACGAGGACGACGACCTGCTGGCCGTCAACAAACAGACGGACATCATCTGCCACCCCTCCCGGCCGAGCCAGACCGGCACGCTCGTGAACGCCCTGGCGTACTACGCCGAGCACCTGAGCAGCGGCGACGGCGCCTTCCGCCCCGGGATCGTTCATCGGCTGGACAAGCGGACCACCGGCATCCTGCTGGTGGCCAAGACCGACGAGGCGCATTGGCGGCTCGCCCTCCAGTTCGAACGCCGCACGATCCAGAAGGCGTATCTCGCCGTGGTGGAGGGCAACGTGCAGCTGGACGCCGACGTCATCAACGCGCCCATCGCCCCCCACCAGAAGATCAAGGACAAGTACACCGTCCCGGCGGTTCGGATGCACGACGAAGCCGCCAAGGAAGCCATTACCCGCTACGAGGTCATCGAGCGATTCGTGGGATTTGCCTTCGTTCGGCTGTTCCCCAAGACCGGACGCACGCATCAGCTCCGGGTCCACATGAGTCACATTGGCCATCCGATGCTGGGGGATCCGATGTACGGCGGGCATCTCGTGAGCGAGGCCCAGCTCAGCGGTCGGAGCGACGAATCTGAGGAGCCGATCCTCAATCGACAAGCCCTTCACGCCCACCAAATTACCTTCAAACACCCGATTCGCGAGCAGGAGATGACTCTCCAAGCTCCTTTGCCCCAAGATCTTGAGCGCGCCCTCACTTTTTTGCGCAAGTACCGACAGATCTAGGCCTCTCACCGGGAACCTAGCTTAGAACTACCTATCGACTGGAGCACACGACACGGGTGCCGCATGAGCACGTTTTGCTTCCGCAGCGTGGCCGACGTAAGGGGGCTGCCGGATTCGTCGGTCTCTCTTCCCTCCCTCGTGTTGTGGCTTACCGGCGACGATTTCGAATCACAAATCAAGGATAGAACAGCTCTTGGCGAGATCCTGTCGGGATACTTTCCGCCGCCCGACGGCGAAGAGGCCGGCTGGATCGCACCCGGAATGAACCTGCTGGCATCGCTCATCCGGGACGGCCGCCTGTATGGCGACTTGCTTGACGGTTCTGCCGCCTCATCCAATAATCTTATAGGAACGTCCGACTTGCCGATGTATGGTAAGGCGGAGTTGGGTTTGGCCTGGGACTGTTTGAGGGTAATCACTCAGGGAAGCCCCCGCCACCTATGGGGAGGACAGACAGGCCGGCAGGGCCAGCTTCACGCCGTAGCTGATCTGCGATGGAGTCCGGACGCCGACGGCGAGATACACTGCCCCCAATCCGCAGAGGTCTTGCGGAGGTCTGAGGAGGCCAACAACTTGGCAGGATACGCGATCGAGATCATCGGGGAGTTGGCCCGACAGCTGCTCGTTTCGCCCCAACGGCACCGACTCCGCCAGATGGAAGGCGCGGAGTACCTCGTCCACCTGATCGAGCCGAAGCAGTCCTATCCCTATGATCTGATCGTCTACCACATCACCCAGTACCGGCGTGCGAAGCAAGCCAAGGAACAGCCCCTGTTGCAGGGCAAGCCGCTGATCAGCGATCTCGTTCAGCTCATCGAGGATCTAAGCAACTCGATCGACCTGTCGGCCGATCAGCTGGGACAAGCCTACTGGACACTCGATCAACTCGGTGAACGCTTGCGGATCTCCTCCAAGACGATCCACCGTTGGCGTCGCCGCGGGCTGGTCTCCTATCGCGCCAAGACGCGGGACGGACGACGTCGGCCGATCTTCACGGACCGGGCGGTGCGTCGTTTCGTCAGCAAGAATCCCAAGCTCGTCAAGCGGGCGACGACCTTCACTAAGCTCAGCGATGAGGATCGGGAGACCATCGTCGCCGAAGCCCGCGAGCTGATCGAAAACGGTGCCCGCCGGATCAGCGAGGTCGCCGATCGCGTGAGCGCCAAGGTCGGGCGGTCTCCCGAGACCGTGCGATACGTCCTCCGCCGACACGATCGAGAGAACCCGAACGCCAAGCTCTTCGACCGGACACTCAAGTTGGGTTCGAAGGAGCACCTCCGTATCTACCGCTGCTACCAGGCGGGCGACGCGGTGGAGGCGATCGCCGCGCGTTTCGGACGGAGGCCCGCGGCCGTCTACCGCATCGTGACCGAGATCCGGGCACGCAAGCTGCTGGCCCGCGTGCCCGACTTCATCGACAGCGAGGAGTTCCATGAACCGGACGCCGATCAGGAGATTCTCGGGCTCGACGGCGCCCCGGGTTCGTCGGAGGCCTCGCCGAAGCGCAAGCGACCGTCGGGCGATCTGCCCGCTTATCTGAAAGAGCTGTATGAGATGCCGCTGCTCGATCGGGATCAGGAGCACGACCTGTTCCGACGATACAACTACCTGAAATGCAAGGCCAAGACCTTGGCCGACACGCTGGAAGCCGAGACCGCGACGACCGAAGAGCTGAATGAGCTGGAGGTCTTGCTCAATCGCTCCGACGTGATGCGGAATCGCATCATCAATGCCAACCTTCGACTGGTGGTGAGCATCGCCAAGAAACACGCCCGGCGCGGCGAGGATCTGTTCCACGTAATCAGCGACGGCAACATCTCGTTGATGAAGGCCGTCGAGAAGTTCGACTACACCCGCGGCAACAAGTTCAGCACCTACGCGACCTGGGCCATCATGAAGAACTACGCCCGGTCCATCCCGGATGAACGGTATCAGCTCACGCGGTACCAGACCGGGCACGACGAGCAGCTCCAGGTGCAGGCCGACCCCCACGATCACGTGGCCTCGGCCGACCGAAGGATGGAGGGCGTCCGCCGCGCCCTCGACGAGGTCCTCGCTGAGCTCCCCGCTCGCGAGCGGATGATCCTGATCCGTCACTACGGCCTGGTCGGCGATGGAACCGCTCAGACCCTCGAGGAGATCGGGAAGGACTTCGACATCTCCAAGGAGCGTGCCCGTCAGCTCGAGAAGCGGGCGCTGAAGAAGCTCCGCGAGAGCGTCAACCCGTCGTTGTTGGACGCCGTGCTCTCCTGATCTCCTACCACCTACCAACAGGAGAGCTTCAAGCCCTCGCCGGTTGTCGACATGCGCAACTGCTTTTCCACGTGTCCTATTGCCGCGTCGTCACGCCTGCCGGCGATGGCGGCACGTGCCGTGGGTGGATCGAATCAATGCCGTCGACCGGGCTGGCCTGCCCTTCGCCGCCCGCAGGACGCTCGTTCCGGGGAACGCGGTTGACTCGGTACGTGGTCTGCGTGTAGGGGAGACGGTGCGGGCCGGCAGCACGAGACAAATGCTCGAGGATTCCCATGCTCATCGATATTCACGTCCATTGCGCCAAGGGACGTCATCCCAAGCTGACCCGGCCGAACGGCACGCAGTACCCCGATCCCAGAACACTGATCTCCATGTTGGACGAGGCCGGCATCGACAAGGCCGTCGTCATGTGTGTGGTCAGTCCCGAGTCGCGGTACACCATCGTCACGCCGGAGGAGAACCTCGAGATCTGCGCGCGCTATCCCGATAGGCTCATCCCCTTCTGCAATATCGATCCGCGCTTTCTAAACAACGCACCCGACGCCGATTTCGGCCCGCTGCTGGAGGCATACAAGGAGCTGGGCTGCAAGGGCGTGGGCGAGTGCATCCCCAATCTGCCGTGGGACGATCCGCGCTGCATGAACTTCCTCAGGTATGTCGAAGAGGCCGACATCCCGTTGACGTTCCATATCGCCCCCGGACAAGGTGGGTACTATGGCTTCGTCGATGAGGTCGGCCTCCCCAGGCTGGAGAAGGTGCTCAAGGCGTTTCCGAAGCTCAAGTTCTTCGGTCACTCGCAGCCGTTCTGGGCGGAGATCAGCACAGACGTCCTTCAGAACGGCAAGCGCGTGGACTACCCGAAGGGTCCCGTGACGCCGGGCCGCCTCGTGGCGCTTATGCGGGAATACGAGAACCTCTACGGCGACCTCTCCGCCAACAGCGGGTACAACGCGATCAGCCGCGATCCGGAGTTTGGGTACAAGTTTATGGAGGAATTCCAGGACCGGCTGCTCTTCGGCACGGACATCGCCAACGTCCCGCAGAGGCTGCCCATCGTGGACTACTTCAGGAAGCTCGAGGAGGAGCGCCTCATCTCGGCCGAGGCGCACGAGAAGATCACCTGGCGCAACGCCGACCGATTGTTGGGGCTCGGATTGACCTGAATCAGGGTCCCGTCCTGCCATCTCATTCCCTCCACTCGGATGACTGCAAAAGGCGGGCTGGAAAGCGAAACCTTTTCTTATGATGGGTTTGGGCAAGTGCCGATAACAGTCAAGGTCTGATAACGCGGTCTGCGGTCGCACTCTGTGAGCGAAGAGTGCTAGCGCGTTTGACTGCTTGGGGTTACGCGTGTTCATAACCCCCCATGGCGTACAAGTTCGCCCTTCATGGAGGAAGGGAAGACACGGACAGTCGGGTCCTCCGGCCCTCGGATTCGCTGCGGGATTCTTGCCATGATCCCCGGTGAGGGCACGGGGTGCCGGTCCGGACGTCGCTCAGAAGCGGGTGTCCGAGCCGAGAGAGGGTCCAGCAGAGGCCCGATCGACAGCCCGATCTGGTCGTACCTCGGGCAAGGGGAGCCGAGTCCGGGCGAAGGGCGCAATGCCCTGTAACACAAGGAGGTAGGACCTTGAGGTCGCCAAGCGCCACACGCCTTCTGGCAGCGGTTGCCGCCACGACTGTTCTGATGACCCTCCATCCTGCGTCGGCGGTAGTGCAGACAGCCAGCGATCGACTCAAGGAAGGCGTCCGTTTGTTTGAGCTCGGGCAGTATGCCGAAGCGCGTGCGCTCATGCTCAAGATCGAGGTCGAAGATCTCACGGACGCCCAGCGAAAGGAGCGGAACCGCTACATCATGGAGGCGAGCATCGCGCAGCATCAGCTCCAGAAGGCCGTCCGTCAGATGGCCGAAGCCGATGCCGCCTTCGAAGAGGGAAAGACGGACGAGGCGCGAAAGCTCTACCAGGCCGTCAAGGCGAATCCCTATTCGGGCGCGGATCTGAAGGAAGCCGCCGCCGAGCGGCT
>CAZKCX010000351.1:0-7297 GCA_964550865.1 uncultured Planctomycetales bacterium | reverse complement strand
CGATAGCGGGGGCGGCAGCTACAGACCGGCATGGCATACGTGCAAGCCGAAGCAGATCGTCGCGAAACTGCAGACCTTCTTCGACCATCATCCGTCCGCGAGAGGCAAGCGTCTGGAGCTCTCGACGGACCTGCCCGATACCGAGCTCGCGACAGACATTGCCGCGCTGTTTCGCGTCCTCTGCAACATGATCATCAACGCGTTGGAGGCGACCCCGGCGGACGGCGTCGCGAAGATGCGGGTCGATCACGAGGGCGATTCCCTCCGCTTTAGCGTTTGGAACGCCGGTGCGATTCCGAACAATGTGGCGAAGCGGATCTTCCAGCGCAACTTCAGCACGAAGGCGGAGGCCGGACGAGGCATCGGAACGTACTCGATGAAGCTGCTCGGCGAGGAAGTCCTCGGCGGCGAGGTAACGTTTACCTCATCGGAGAAGGCCGGCACGGTCTTTACGCTGCTACATCCCATCCGCGAGCGGGTGGAGGGCTAATCCTCCCAAGCCACCTTCCTCTTTCAGCTTCCGCCCGTGATCAACCCCGTCGGTCGCGGCGGACCGTCGTACGGCTTCGCGCCGCGCTGCACCGGCGGTCGCGGCCGGACGGTCGTCAGCTTCGGGTCGTCCGCCGTCGGCGCCTTGATCATTCCGAAGTAGCGGCCCATCCAGTAGTCCTCCAGCCAGCCGATCGGCGGCGTGACGGTCTTGCCGTTGTTCCCGCCGTCATATTGCAGGGCCGAACGGCTCCCCCACATCGCCTTTGTCTCCCGCGGCGACATCGCCCGCGTGCCGCCCTGATACGGCACGTAGCCCGGCTCCGGGTCGAGGTCGCAGCGGTGCGAGTTGTGGTAGTTGTGGGCGACCATATCGAGCGACCACGCCCGAAGGTGCTCGACGGCCTCGTCCACCTCGCAGTCGTTGCCCGTCAGCCCGCCGTAGATGAAGTTGAACCACGGCAGGTGCTGCATCCGCATGACCTCCCAGCTCCGCTCGATGCTCCGCAGGTAGATCGATCGCAGGTACGGATCCTTCATGTACTTCAGCAGGGGGAAGTAGGCGCGGAAGGCCAACTCGTCGTCCCACGGCACGACCGCCTCGGGCGGAAAGACCAGCTTCTGCCGCACCGTGTACGTGTGGTAGCCCCAGTCCAGTAGCTGCTGGAACGCTTCCTTGAACTTCGCATCGCCTGTCAGCGCGCGGGCGGTCTGCATGAACGACTGCGCCTCCATGCCGTTGAGCCCCCGCGCCTCGAAGCCGTACGGCCGGAGCAGGTACTTCGGGTCCCATCGGCCCCACCGCGTGGGCTTGCCGTCCATGTCGCGAAGGACCCACCCGTTGTCGACGATGTGCGACGCCATGTTCGCGATGTGCCGCTTGGCCCGCTCCTTCTCCGCGCCTTGGGCGACAAGGTCGTGAAAGATCGAGACGGAGTAGAAGTGCGCGTCCACCTCGTCGCTCGACGTGTCCCCCTTCCAGAACCACAGGCCGTCGTCCGTGGGATACCAGTCGGCGGGCAGCCCGCCCGAGCCCCGCGTGGATCGACGGCCCTTGTCGCCCTTGACCGACCAGATCGCCCGGGCGATGAAGCCCGGCTTGGGCGTGATGGCGTCGAGCCAGATCATGGCCTTGAAGGAATCCAACGCCTCCGCCCGGGCCTGCTCGTCCTTCGTCACCGCATACTTGAACGACATGGCGGCGAGGTAATGCGCCGTGTGGCCGCCGTCGTTGTCGCTGATCTCGCGGAGCCATCCGTTCTCCTTGCCCGACCAGTAGAGCTTGTGCAGGAAGCCCATCCGCTTGTGGCCCCACTGTCGCACGTGTCGTTCAAAGCAGGCCGCCTTCTTGCGGAGCGTATACGGCTCGTAACGAATCACGCCGATGCCACCCTCGGTGGCGATGTACACCGTTCGGCCGCTCACTGCGATGTCGCGCACGTGATCGCCGGGCAGCCAGTGGTCGGCGCCGAAAATGTGGTACTCGTCGTCGAGCTTGCGGATCGCGCCGCGCGTCGTGCCGATCCACAGGTCACGGTCGAACCCCGCCGCCAGGCATGTCGTGTCCTCGTAGGGCAGGCCGTTGTCGCAGTTCAGGTGCGTCATGGCCATGCCGCGCAGCACCGCCACGCCGCGGTCCGTCGCGATGCGCAGGCGGCTGCCGTGGGAGAGAAGATCCCGCGTATTCGACGTGATGAGCTGGCCCCAGTCGATCGTGTCCGTGGTGAACGTCTTACCGCTGATCAGCCCCACGCGGCCCGGCTGAAGGATGTACAGCGTGCCGCTGTAGGAGGCGATCCTGCGGACCGGCCCGATCCGAACGGGATCCGCCAACACCTGGGTGCCGTCCTCCATGATCATCGTGGCGTTGCTGGTGAGGTATCCGCCCTCCGGCTTGATGTCGGTGAACGTGCCGGTGGCGGCATCGAACCGAAACACGGCATCCCGCGTCGCGCCATGGACCGCACCGAGGTGCACGCACATGTCGACGAACGGCGTCTCGGTCGCGCGGGTCCACCGGCCGTCGGCCAGGCGATGCATGCCGGATTTCGCCACGACCCAGAGGGCATCGTCCGTCGCGAAGAGGAGCGAGATGGTTTTCGGAGCCGCGGAAACCGGCTCGAGGGCATCGTCCCGGACGACCCGCAGCGCACCGCCGACGACGGCATAGGCGTTGCCCTTGAACACAGCCACGGCCGTGACGGGCTTTTCGGTCTTGAGCTTCTGCCCGACCTCCTGGAGGTACACCTCGTCCTCCGCGGGCCTCCAGAGGGGATCCTCCGCCTGGGCGGTTTGCGTCCCGGCCAGGGCGATCAGCGGGATCGCACCGAATATGCGGGTTCGAATGGTCACGGCGCTTGCTCCTATGCTTGGGTCATGTCGACGACGGCGGTGGGCGTCCGCCGGGAAGTCAGGAGTATCACGGATCCTCTGTCGTCGGTCCAGCGCCGGCCTCGGGGTGCGTTTCGATTTCGGTTGCACGAGCATCCCCGTGCAGATGCTGCGTATCCCTTGCCCGAGCCGCAGCATTCATGCTGCGCGGAGATGGACCGCGCGAGATGAATCTCGCGGCTCGGGCAGTTCGCGCCCTACACGGTATCCCCGCAACGATCCGTTTGATGCATCCTCGGGCTCGCCGTGAGCTCGAGACTCCTTGTCCCCGACGCCGGTCCCTGTTACGTTCCTTCACGTTCGGACCAGACACCTAGGCCCTGTTCAGGAGCAGTACGATGCGATACCCGAATCAAGACCATGCCCCCACACGCCGCCGGTTCACGGGCCTGATGCTCGGCGGAGCGGCCGGCCTGTTTTCGCGCGCCGCATTCGCCGCGGACGGCGGGTCCGTCACGTCATCGGACGAGTCCCTGATTGCCTCGATCGAGAAGTCCGTCGTCTGGAACGGACGAGGTGGCGGCACGACGTGGTTTCATCCCCGCGCGTGCATGATCCCCGCCGACACACCGAGCGGCACGCCGACGGCCTTCATGACGCTCCAATCGATCACCGGCTCGGACGTCTTCGGCCACGTCCACTGGTCGATCAGCAAGGACCTCGGCAAGACGTGGACGCGGCCGATCAAGATTGCCGCGCTCGGCCGAAAGCCCGCTCGAAAGGGCCTGATGGAGGGCGTGTGCGACGTCGTGCCCGAGTATCATCCCCAAACCCGCACGGTCCTCGCGATGGGCCACAACGTCTACTACAATAAGAAGGGCCACCTCGCCCGGCCGCAGCTCGAGCGCTATCCCGTTTACGTGGTTCGCACGCCGGACGGTGAGTTCAGCGACGCCCGCAAGCTCGAATGGGACGACCCGCGGGCGACGGGCATCTACAGCTGCGGGTGCGCGCAGCGGCTCGTGCTCGGCGACGGCGACATCCTCGTCCCGCTGACGTTCGGGCCGAAGAAGGGCGGGCCGCGCTCCGTCACGTCCGTGCTCTGCTCGTTCGACGGGGAGACGCTGAAGATCAAGCGGGTGGGCAACGAGCTGAAGGGGGACACGAAGCGAGGCCTGCTCGAGCCCAGCCTGGCCCGGCGCGCGGGCACGTACTTCATGACGATCCGCGCCGAGGACAACCGCGGCTACGTTGCGACCTCCGAGGACGGCCTGCACTGGAAGCCGCGACGCCCATGGTGCTGGGACGACGGTGAGCCGCTCACGATGTCGACGACGCAGCAGCGATGGCTCCCCCACAGCGACGGACTGCACCTGGTCTACACGCGAAAGGCCAAGCACAACGCGAACGTCTTTCGGTGGCGCTCGCCACTCTGGGTCGCGCGGGTAGACGAGAAGAAGCTCCGCCTGATCCGATCGACGGAGAAGGTCGTGCTGCCTCTGATCGGCGACGGCGTCGACGACGCCAAGCACGTCGCGCGGATGGGGAACTTCCACACCGTCGCGGCCACCCCGTCTGCGTCTTGGGTCACCGTCGGCGAGTGCCTGCCCCACGACGGCTGGAAGGGCGACACGCTCCTCGCTCGCATTCGCTGGAAGCGACCGAACGGCCTGGCGTAGGCCCTTCCGCTCCACGGGCGTTCGCAGGTCACCGCGTTGTCACGTGCCGGAAGACTCCTTCATCGGTTATAGGCGGGGTTTCGCAGACCGCCTCGAGGCCGTTCGTCCGAGGCCATCGCCCCGCACACACCCCGGGTACTCCCACCGCTGCGCCGGCCGGTTGGATCGCACGGGCTTGCGGTCCCGGCGACGGTCTCAGCGTTCGGGTACCTGCCGGCGGGAGAGAACGGCGTTGCCTCGTCTTGTCCGGCCATCCGACTCGCAACCGATTGGCATCTAAACGGGCCGTGCAAGCCGGTCGATACTCCACACAGCTACGGTTCTGGTTTGGCCATGGGCTTCCCCTGTGCCTCATGTCGCCTATCGCTCGCCTCCATGGGAGACTTCCAATGCCTACGCACCATATACCTCTGCATCTCATGCTCGCGGGAGCGCTCGCCTTGGCGCTGTGCCTGACGGGTTGTATTCCCGCCACGTCGGGCGACACCGGCAGTGAAACAAGCGGCTCCGACGTCGCAGGGGAGACGTCTGGAGGCGATACGGATGGGACCGGCGACGGCTCGGGCGCGGGCTCGGCCGACACCTCGACGACGGAGGCGTACACCCCCGGCGAGGAGTTGGAGGTCAGCAGCGGATCGGTCAGCATCATCATTCCCGCGGAGTCCTGCGACGAGGCCTTCACGCTGTCGGTCCAGGCCATGACGGGTTCGGACGTCGAGGCGGACGCGCCCGGCGAACCCAACCTCGCCGGCGGTGTCTTCGGACCCGACGATCAGGCATTCTCGCCACCCGCGCGCGTCACCGTGCAGCTCAGCGAGGAGACGTTTCTGACGACCTTGCCGGTCCTGACGCTGAACGACGCCGGCACCGAATGGGTGGGGGCCGGCGTGAACGCCACCGTGAGCGACGGAACGGAAGCAATGTTCCTCGTCTCGCATTTCTCGACCTACGCCGTGCCCGACCCGATTCCGGTCCCGACGGCGGGCGACGCGGTGGGCAGCTTCGTCGTGATCAGCAACGACGGGAACTTCAGCTCCAACGTGATCAGCGGCGACACTGCATCCCTGACCTATTCGGAATTCGGGGACACGTTCGGCCTCTCGGTGACGTCGCAAGAGGTCGGCGATTCGGGTGAGCTCGAGACCTCGTCGCTCGGGCTGAACGCCCAGACGGTCTCGTCCGCGGGGAACTATGTCGTCGGCGTCTGCGCCGGCGGTCGGTCCATCTACAACGACGGCAACTACAATGAGTCGTGCTACGGCGTCATGATCATGTCCGTTTCGGGCAGCAGTGTGACGGTGACGGTCTATGTGGCCACGCCCAAGCGCGTGATCTACGGCACCCTATCGGGCGAATCGTTATAAAGGCGCGGGACGACCCCACTGCCGAAGCGCCGGGGGATCCGCGGGCCCCTCGGGTCTGTTTCCGGACACTCCATGCCCGGCCGTTTCGTGTTTTTCGCAGACGTCAGGCGTCCTCCATCGGATGCCCGCGGCAATTCGAGCTAGAGCACGGATGCCCCATCCTATTGTTAGGAACTACTTTGTGGCCATAGGCCGATAGGGTCGGGTCGTCTCCATTGCACGCTATCCCCGGGTATCCCCTCAAGACGTGCGCGGACGCTCGGATCACCGGAGGTCGCAACTCACTGCGACCTCGAGGGGAGACGATATGGGGAACGGGTCCACGGTCCGGGTCTGTCTCTTCGTCGCCCGGGCCATCGGGTCGGAGTTCAGTCTTGGGCAATAAATGCGGCGTGAGGGCACGAGTCATGACGAGCCGAATGCTGGTTGTACTGGGTTTGATCTGTCTGCCGATCGTGGGGTGTCTGCCGTTTCCATCCGGGGTGGTGGACGGGGTGATCGAAGGTGGCGTGACCCTGAGCGGGACGATTCAAGCGGCCCGGAGCGCGACCGGGGCGCCGACGAGGACCCTCGATGAGGGGTACATGATCGTCGCACAGAGCAGCGAGACGGGTGAGATCTATCGAGCCGTAACCGATGCCGACGGTGCCTTCCAGCTGAGCATCCCCGCCTCGGAGACAGGGAACACCTTCGTGGTGACCATTCTCGGTCCGGACGGCAAGGCCGTCGGGCCGGTGATGTATGCCACCGCGAGCGAAGGCGGCCTGACGGGCCTCGCACTGGACGCGGACACGTCGCTCGGCACGATCAATCTGCCGGACGACCCAACGGGGCACCCGATCCGGCCCGGCAGCGAAGTGGATCTCAGCGGTCAGACGGATGATTCGATCCTGGCCCGGCTGAACGAGGACGGCGTGCCCGTCGGCCTGGCGTCTTTCGGCAAGGGGAATGACGCCAAGGATCAGGACGGGCAGGGCGGACAGGCCGTCGATGCGGACCGCGACGGGCTGATCGACTTCCTCGATGCCGATGATGACGGAGACGGCATCGTCGACGACTTCGAGGGCGACGGCGACGCAGGCGGAGTGCCCGATGAGATCATCGCGAACTTCTTCATGAACCTGAAGATCGACGCGACCAAGGCGCCGACCTACTACGACGGAAGCGCGGCCGATATCTCCACCGCGCTGGCCACGGACACGATCATCACGCTGGAGGTCGCGCCCGCGAACGCGTCGAGCCAGACCATTACCTCCGCGCGGATTCTCGAGACGCCCGGGCCGGCCTACATCCCGACGGCCAGCAAGGTGGTGGAGACGGCGGACGGGTTGGACTACGTCTCCTGGGCGGACAGCAACTACGCCCTCGACGAAGACGACGATCGCTTCGAGGTTTTCGTCCGACCGAACACCGAGATGGCCGCGGGCGACACCT
>CAZKCX010000350.1:1147-7299 GCA_964550865.1 uncultured Planctomycetales bacterium | reverse complement strand
CTGGTCCCCAGTTGGCTCCGAGTCGGTGACGCCCCCGTTCTGAGGGGGGCGTCAGGAACGACTTGATTGCCTTGACTTCCCGTTTGTCGCGAGCCCCCTGAAGGAGTTCCATGTACGTCACTACGGAGACGGCGTGTGCTTCGGCGTCGTCGACAGTCTTGGCGGCCCGGGCGTTGCCGCGCAGCACCCAGATCAGCACATCCGTATCAAAGACCATCGAACCGGCCTCGGCGGAGTCTGCGGACGTGAGCTCCCACGTCTTCCAGTTCGTCGCGGTCAGCCCAGAGTCCGAAGGCGGCGTGGTCCTCCGTCCTGACGCTGGATTGCTCGGCATCGTCCTCGACGGGGTGCATAACGGCCGCCGGCTTGCCGCGATAGAGCACGGTCACACGCTCCTTGCGCTTCAGCGCCCGGATGATCTCGGCGGATTTCTTCCTCAGATCAACGAATGAGGCCTTCATAGGGCAAGCTCCTAGTGTATACTTATAGTATACACTTTATGTGCTCGCGTGACAACGCTCTTCCCAGGAATACCCACGGAGAACACGTTCCCGTTGAGGACCGATCGGGAAGCTGCACGGGCCGGAGAGCTGCTGACCTATGGCACAGGCTCCGTTGTAGCACTTTCAGCTTCCGGGGCGACAGGCTGGGTCGTGCCTACGTTCTTGCACACATCGAGTAGGTAGTCGTAGAACCGCCTGTCTCCTCCCCGTGAGTTGGAGAGGGGGATCGCGAACTCGGGTGTCTCCGTTCCCTGAACCCAAATCGCGCTGTCGTCCCACATGGAGTTCGACGGGTGGGAGGTGTCCTCCCCGCCGAGAAGGGGACGGTCTCATCCAGGCCCGTTCTTCGGCCAGGTCACGGGGGATTGTATCAGGTCTCGAAGGTGGTCGACGACCCAAGGCGCGACCGGGTTGGCCAGCAAGATCGCCAGATTCTTCATGGTGGGTACTCACGGGCGGGCCTGTCGCGGCATAGTCCTGTCTTCGACTCTGTCTTGGACCCTGAGGCTCAGACCCGAAGGGAGCTTGTCGAAGGGTGAAGCCGGAAGGCCCCTGCTACGGGAACACCCTCACCCGACCGTCGACGAGACGACGTTCACCGATTACGCTTACGCCCGTTTTGGAATGGCTGCGGCGCCGGCCCGACAACTGCCGCCGGGGCCCGCAGCCTAGCCCTCAGGCCCGCGACGTTTCTGGAAAGGGCTACCCGTCATGATCCGTACCTACGGCCTCGTCTTCTTCATCAACCTTGTCTGCTTCGGTTTGGCTGCTCCCGAAGGGCAAGCCGCCACGACGTTCCGCACCAGGGACCTCGAGCTGGCGCTCGACAACACCGGCCGCGTTTCCGCTCTCGTCGACCGTGCGCGCGGTGTCGACTACCTCGCCGCCGATCAGGACCGCCCGCTGCTCCAACTCCGCGTGGACGGCGCGTTCACGCCACCGTCCAAGCTTGTCAGCGACTCCGATGCGTCGCGCATGCAGCTGACATTCCAGCCCGCCGGCATACAGGCAACGATCTCCGCAACCACGAAGCCCACGCACGTGGTCTTCGCGCTGACGGCCGTCACCCCCGCCGGCAAGGCGGACGCCCTCCAATGGGGACCGATCCCGACCCGGATCAAACAGACCGTCGGCAACATCGTCGGCGTCGTCCGGGATGAGCACTTCGCCATCGGAATCCAAGGCCTGAACGTCAAGACGCTCGGCGGGCCGCTGCCCAACGACGAAGGCGTCGAGCCCTCGCGCGGCCGCACCGCGATCGGGACCCCATGGGGAAGCACACTCCAGGCGTATACGCTCGACCGCTCGCGCCCACGCAAGATCTCCGTCTGGGGCGGCCACTTCCGCAACATGCCCGTGCCTCCCATTCCAGGCGAGACACTGGTCGGTTCGAAGATCGCCCTCTTCGGCTGCGCGGCCGGCGACGCTCTCGACCGGATAGGCCAGATCGAGCAAGCCGAGGGCCTGCCCCATCCCGTCTTCGACGGCACCTGGGTCAAGCAGGCCCGCGAGGCCGGCCGACCCTATCTCATCGCCGCATTCACCGAACGGAACATCGACGACATGCTCGCGTTCACCCAACGAGGCAACTTGGCCTCCCTCTACCACCCGGGCCCGTTTAAGAGCTGGGGCCACTACGCGCTCAACCGGGGCCACTTCCCTCACGGCATCCAGGGCATGAAGCGATGCGTGGCCAAGGCCGACAAGCTGGGCATCCGCCTCGGCGTCCACACGCTTACCAACTTCATCCACACGCATGACGCCTACGTCTCGCCCGTCCCCGACGGCCGCCTCGCCAAGACCGGAAGCACGACGCTTTCCGCGGACATCGATGCCACGGCCGCGGTCATTCCCATCGCCTCGGCGGAGTACGTCGACAACGACAAGGCCAACTGGCTGCGCACTGTCATGATCGGCCAGGAGCTCGTCCGCTACGGCGAGGTTACCCGCGGGAAATCGCCGACGATTACGCAGTGTCAGCGAGGCGCGTTCGGCACGAAGGCCTCCGCGCACGCCGGCGGCGCCGAGGTCGCCAAGCTCCTCGACCATCCCTACAAGGTCTTCTTCCCCAACTACGAGATGCAGCACGAGATCGCCATCCGCCTGGCCAAGCTCTTCAATGAGACGGGCCTCACGCATTTGGACTTCGACGGCCACGAAGGTTGTTGGGCCAGCGGCCAGGGCGACTTCGCCGTGAACATGTTCGCCAAGGTCTTCTGGGACCATCTCGACCGCCCCGTCTACAACGGAAGCAGCATCATCAAGCCGTTCTACTGGCGTATCAACACGGCCGTGAACTGGGGCGAGCCGTGGTACGGCGGATTCCGCAGCAGTATGTCTCAGTACCGGTTCGACAATCAGCACCTCCTGGCCCGAAACTACATGCCCGCCATGCTCGGGTGGTTCTCGATGCGGCCCCACACCACGTTGGCCGACATCGAGTGGATGCTCGCAAGCTGCGCCGGCTACGATGCCGGCTTCGCCCTGGCCACAAACCACGCGACACTCAAGCGAAACCCGCAGACGGGCGACATCCTCGACGCCATCCGCGAGTGGGACGCCGCGCGCCAGGCCCGGGCCTTCTCGGACGCACAGCGCAAGGCCCTTCGCAACCCCGACAACGAGTACCACCTGGAGCCCGCCGGCCCGAAGCGTTGGAAGCTCTACGCCTATCACCGGACCAAGCCGTACGTCTACGAGCGCCGCGTCCTCCAACCGGGCCAACCGACCGCCGCGACCTGGCAGGTTGCCAACCCGGACGCGGCCCAACCGCTCCGCTTCCGCATGACCGTCGAGGGTGAGCAAGGCTCGATAGCCAACCCCTCGCTCGAGATCGACCGCCGCGCGACCCTTCGCATCCCCGTCGAGATTACGCCGGGCCAGATGCTCGTCTGCGATGAACGCAAGCTGGCGCGCCTCCACGACGAGAAGGGCCGCCACATCAAGGCGATCCCCCTGGAGGAGCCCGCACCCGAGATCGCCCGCGGTAGCTATGAAGTCAACGTCTCGGCCGAGTTCCGTGGCGAGCCGCCTCCGAAGCTGATCGTCCGGTTCAAGACCCGCGGGCCCGCCCAGGAGATCCAAACCAAGTAGACCCAAAGGAGCTCACGATGCGACGCATGATCCTCCCGCTGGTATTCGTCCTCCTATCCGCCGCCGCCAGTCCCCCGGCCGCCAGCGCACACGGCAGCATCCCGATCCTCTACACGACCGACCTCTACCACCCGCACGACGACCCGGACGACCACTTCGACCTCGCCACGCTCTTCGCCGTCCCGGAGTTCGACATCCGCGCGATCGTGATCGACACCGGCGAGCGCGGCAAGGACCGCCCGGGCCTGCTGCCCGTCCGACAGATGATGCACATCACCGGCCGCAAGGTGCCCGTCGCGACCGGGCTGATCGCGCACCTCAAGCACCAGGCCGACCCGGCAACGGACCGAGCCCAGGCCGAGCAGGCCGGCGTCGAGCTGATCCTCAAGGTCCTGCGAGAGGCCGATGAGCCCGTGACGATCTTCACGACCGGCAGCCTCCGCGACGTGGCGGCCGCGTACAATCGTGATCGAGCGATCTTCGAGCGCAAGGCGAAGCGCGTGTACATCAACGTGGGGCACAGCTCCGGCGGGCAAGAGCACAATGTCCGGCTCGACCCGCAGGCGTATGTCCGCATCCTGAGTGCCGACCTGCCCGTCTATTGGGTGCCCTGCTTCGGCGGCGACGGCTTCTACTCGTTCTGGTCGTTCACGCAGGCCGACGTGCTCGACGCATGCCCGCGTCCGGTCCAGAACTTCTTCGTCTACTGCCTGACGCGGGCCGAGGCGAAGCAACGCCACCCCATCCAGTCGCTCGCCGACCCGGTCGCTTCCGACGCCAAGCGGAAGATCTGGCCCGGCCGGCGCAACATGTGGTGCACGGGCGCGTTCCTCCACGCGGCCGGCCGCACCGATCCGACCTTCCGCTTCAAGAAGGTCAGGGTCCACGTCGACAACAACGGCTCGACGCGGATCACCCGCCCCGGCGACGGCATCGAGATCCTGACGTTCCAACACGCCGACCCGGCCGCCTATGCCAAGAAGATGACCGCGACGCTGCGCGAGCTGCTGGCCGGCCTGGACTGACAAGGCGGTCGGCGTCCAGGGAAGACGCCAAGGTTCAGGGTCTCGGGTCCAAGCTGCTTTCAGGAAGGATTGAACAGTGCGCAGAAGGAATCTGTATCTGGGTGGCCCACCGCTTCAGCGGTGGGGGACACGAATTCGTCCGGAGATCTGGCTTCCCCAGCCCGGACAACCGTCCGGGATGAGATGCAGGAGAAATGGCGTGCACGTAGCATGGGCATCTTGCCCATGAGTTGTAGGGCGGGTCGTTTCGACCCGCCTTCCCCCTACACAGACAGTGTGGACCCGCGTTCGGAAACAGCGGGCGAACCATGGAGCGCACGTCGGGTGGCCCACCGCTTCAGCGGTGGGGAACACGAATTCGTCCGTTGATTGGCGTCCCCATCGCGCGAGCGATGGACCCCCACGGCTCCTTCGACGGAGCTCGGGACAAGTAAAGCCACGGGCCACCCAAGCTTCGCCGACTGTCCAAACATTCTTACGGGTAGCTTAGCCGTAGCAGTGGAGACGGCACCAGTCTTCGCAGATTCAGAGCCGCTTGTGGCGAGTTGGTGCCGAGCCGGCCTGCCTGCCCCGGCGTAGCCTTGGCGGAGCCGGGCCTGTCACGGCGAAGCCCTGAGTCCGCCGATGGGCGGAGGCCTGTCCCCAGGCCGGTTGAAGTGCAAATTGGTCCACGCGACGAATCGCGGCCCGCGGCGGCGACGTCTACTGCCCCATCGCCGTCCGCTTCGCGCCCTTCTCCCCGCCGCCCTTGGCGTCCTGGCCGTGTCCGATGAAATGCAGGAACTGCGATTCCGTGAGGATGGCCAGCGAGAGGTCCTTGGCCTCCTGCTTGATGGCCATGAAGCGCCCATGCGCCTGCCGCATGGCGGCCCGTCGCGTCCGGTCCTCCTCCTTGACGCGTCCGGTGCCCTCCTTCGGCGGTTTGGGCGGCGCGACGCCGAGCACGACAAAGTCCACCCTCTCGAGCCCGAAGTCCGGACGACCGCCGACCATCGGCGGCGTCTCGGGCAGCTCGACCACCTCGCCACCCCAGGCCTTGATCCAGCTCTTGATGCGGAAGGTGTCTTGCGGGTCATAGCGGCCGTCGCCGTTGACGTCGAACCCGCCCTCCACGACGAACTTGTACTTGCGGGTCTTGTCGTAGACCACATTGACGATGTAGTCGCCCGCCATGATGGGGTTGGTGGCCTGAGACTCCACGATGCGGCACTCGCTCATCTCGTCGCCGATGCCGACCACCTCGATCGTGGCCTTGCCCTGGCCGCTGGGGTCGACCTCGACGGACGCGCTGAAGACCTGGAAGCGGAGGCCCAGCGTGAGGTGATCGCCCTTCGCCAGGTCGATGTAGACCATGTCGTCCTCGGACGGCGCCCGCAGGATCTTGCCGTCCGCCCGGGTGGCCATATCCACGCTGGCGACCTTCGGCCGGAACTCGGAGAGCTGCTCTTGTGTCTCCTTCAGCTTGGCCTTCAGCCCGGCAAGGATCTCCTCCTGCTGTCGGAGCTGACGTCGAAACTTGACGATCCGCTCC
>CAZKCX010000350.1:0-1137 GCA_964550865.1 uncultured Planctomycetales bacterium | reverse complement strand
TGCTCCTCGGCGGTGTCTTGCGTCTTGACGACCTGCTGCTGGAGGTCCTTCACCTGCTCGTTCTTCGCGTCGATCTGCTCGGCCTTCTCCTTCGACCGTTGCTGGTCTTGCTTCTGGAGCTGCGTAAAGGTTTGCTCGTACTCGTTCTGCTTGGCCGCGTCGGTCGCGGTCTGGCCCTTCATCTTCGCGATGGTGGTGTCAAGTTGTTTCCGCAGATCGGCGACGGCCTGCGCCTGGCTGATCCAGCGGTCCCGAACGGTGTTCACGACCGTGAGCAGATCCATTCCCTCGAGATCGGGCAGCTCGGCCCCCGGGGGCGCGCCCTCGGGCAGTGAGGAGATGACCTCGTTGACCTGCTTGGCCGCGGTCACGGCGCTGACGGTCTCGTCGACGCCGATGAGTCGGGCCATCGCGATCCGCTCGTTGGGGGACTTGCTTTCCTGGGCCTGCGCCCCGGCGGCGACCCAGTAGCCGGCGCCGGTGGCCGCAGCCGTCTTGAGAAACTGACGACGATTCGCTTTGCGCGTCATAGCGAGAGCTCCTTTGGCTGTGTGTGAACTCCGGAAGCGAAAGTACTCTTCACGCTCCGCGTGAGGGAATGCGTCACGCGGAGCGTGAAGCGTATGGTAGTCGGCGGCCGATCGATCGGCCTGAAACGCTCAAAATAGCGTCACGGCAGACGCTTTGCAAGCATGCCGGCAGGGCGAAAGGCCGGCGGCGCGCCGCGTGACGGTCGTTCAGGCTGGACGGCGGAACAACGCACGGCCGCGAACAAGGTCCTCGAACGGGTCGCTCGAAAGCTCCGCCGGAGGAGCCGCCGCAGCCACGCCTTCCAGCACGGCGTCGTGCGCCCGGGCGGTTCGCTTCCAAGCAGCGGGCGTGCTCCGCGCGCCGTCCGCCGAAGTAGCAGGCACGCTCCGCGTGCCGTCCGCTTGTTGGAGTTCAGTTTCGCAGGGTAGGACAAGCGCAGCGCCGGCCCACCGTGACGCTGCTGCCTGCGGGGTGGCACGCGCCCAGCGCCGGCGGGCCACGGAGCTTCTGGTGGGCCGTCGCTCGCTCATGTCCGCGTCACCGACAGCCATGTGCTGAGGTTGAACCGGCTCGGGCTCCAGACACTGCACGGAATCCACGCGAGCT
>CAZKCX010000349.1:0-7311 GCA_964550865.1 uncultured Planctomycetales bacterium | reverse complement strand
GACAGAAGCGCGCAACGGGTCAGCGAATCGTCGCAGGCCACTCAATCCACGCAGACCGCTTCGAGCTCGATCTCGTAGAGGAGATCGGAGCGACAGATGTCGACATTCACGACCACGGCGGGGAGGGCGGGAATATCCTTGTCCAGCAGATACTCCTCATAGGCGTGCGCGTCCTTGGCGTACTTGAAGTAGACGATGCCCCGGGTCACATGATGCCAGCTCATCCCGCGAGAGCGAAGGATCGCCTCGGCCACATCCATGGTCAGGTCGGTCTGCTTCTCCACGTTCCCCAGATGAACCGTGTGGCCGTCCGGATCGATGCTGGCCGTGCCCGAGATGAGCACCCGACGGTGCCCCGGCAACGCGACCTCGACGGCGCGGCTGAACGAACTACCGTAGGCCAGGGCAGGACACTGCAGCGGCGAGGGAAGCGCTTGGGCATGGACGGTAGGCCGCTTCGGCTTGAGGGCCAACAGCCCACTGACCAAGGCCGCGCCACGAGGGTTGTGCCCCGCGACGCCGGTGCTCGCGGGGACCAGGCCATCGAAGACACCGTGCTCTTTGAAGAAGGCGGTTCGGACTTGATTGAACTCCCGATACCAGGAGAGGATGTCGTCGTTGTTGAACCAGGTTCGCACGACATGGCTGAAGTCCATGTCGGCCGTCCGCAAGGCGGCCATCATCTTCTCGAAGACCTGCGCCGATTGATCGGGTCGAGAGAGCGAAAGGTCGCTTGGGATCAAGCCCGCCAATCGCATGTAGATCGCGTCGTCGTCCTCGAACCGCATGCCGACGAGCTCGCCGTCCACCCGGACCGGCTCAAGGGGCAAGCCGCTCACCGCCCAGATCTGCGTTCCGCCGAGTCCCGCCTGATGACCACTGTCGATCCAGGTAACGGGCCAGGTCACCTCGCCGAAGGCCTTGGCCTGGGCGGTGGTGCCGGCGCCGCCTTCGTCCGATACGCCCAAGACGTCCTGGAAGACCGGTTGGGCGTTTCGTTGCCGGAGGACGTCGGCGGCCTTGGCGAAGAGCTGGTCCGCCGATGCGCCGACCTCGGGGGTGATCGTGAGGAAATGCTCCTCGAAGGCTGGTCTGCGCAGGACGCCGAGATGGACTCCCGGCTGGTGGTGCGTCTCGTAGCAGATGGTCCCGTCAGCATGATGTCGGTTCATAAGATCCCCGCGTCCTTCTTGATTTCAACTGGGCAGCGCCGCGGCGACTCCTACGCTGCCTATCGCTCGGCGGAATGCGGCGCCGCGCTTGGCTTCTTTCGCTCCACTCCCCCGTGTGTCCGTGCCGCTAAACGGGCTAACGCCCCACGGGTCCCGTTATTTCCCCGTCTGGGCCACACGATTCTGTTTCGCCGGACACACCACCCGAATGCCGACATTGAAGACGCGCTGATACGGCAGGTACGCCAAGCGAAAGGCAGACCTGGCGCGTTTCGGGCGATCATACCACGAGCCGCCGCGGACGACCTTCCTTCCGGCCGTGGAAATCTCGTTGCGGCCGTCGTCCCCGCGGTAGGGATACGGGCGGTAGGTGCTTCGCGTCCATTCCCAGACGTTTCCGTGCATGTCGTGCAGGCCCCACGCGTTCGGCTGGTACTTTCCCGCCCGGGCCATCAGCTTCTCTCCGTCGTTGAACCGGGCATCCTTCGGCAGGAAGTCCTGGTACGGATTCGGATTCTTGATCGGGCTGGGATTGACGCCGTGCACCGCCAGCAGCTTCATGGACGCGTCCGCGAGGTTGGCGTGCTTGCCGAAGTCCGCGTCCAGATCGCCGTAGGACGACGGCGAGGCGGAACCGGCGCGGCAGGCCCATTCCCACTGGGCTTCCGTCGGGAGCGTGAAGGGCTCGCCCGTCCTCTTGCTCAACCATTCACAGAAGGCGACGGCCTCTTGCCAGTTGACGCGCATCGCCGGCAGATCGGGATCCCGCATCGGATAACCCGGCGTCGTGTGGTCCTTGTGATGCTGATTCAGGTGGCCGTTGTCGTGCATCGGGTCGAAGCACGCGTACTGTCGATTCGTCACCTCGATCGCGCCCATCCAGAAGGGCTTGTCGACCATGACGACGCTGCGAGGGCGCATGTCCTTCGGGCCGCCGATCCCGCCCATGACGAACGTGCCGGCCGGGACGAGAACGAGATCCATCTTCACGCCCTCGCCGAGGTCGATCGTGCGGCGCGTCTTCGGTCCGGCGGCGGCCTGCCGGCGCTTGGCCTCGGCGGCGTCGAACGGCCAGCCATCGCATCGGATCTCCCGCGGCTCCGGTTTCGGCGAGCACTCGGGCATGATCGTCTTGACCGGAGGTCGGTCGATCTTGGGGATCACCTCGGGGTCTTCCGGCCGGTTCGCGTAGCGCGTGCGCATCTCGAGCCGGCGCTGGTGGTAGTTGTGGGGGATCTTCCGGTGCTCGCTCCACGTTCCGTGGTCGGGCACGTTCAGGTCGATCCAGGTGTAGAGCCGGTCCCACGCCTCCTCGTCGAGCTTCACGCCCTGATGGCCCTTCTCCATCATCTGGATGAGCTCGCTGGTGCTGGCGTGCCATTCGTAGGGGAACTGGAGGGAGTAGTCGCTCTCGGGTCCGGGCCGGCGGACGTACGGATGCAGCGCCAAGTAGGCGGGCGTGAAGTTGCCCCAGCCGTTCTTGGGCTTCGGGCTGAGGTCGACGAGCTTCTTGCCGTCGGGTCGTTCCTTCCCGTTGTGACAACCGATGCAGTACTTGTTCAGCACGGGCTCTTGCACGTCGCGCTTGAAGCTGAACCCCCGCGTCGGCCCGTACCACGGCTCCGGCTCGACGGGCTTTCGATACGACGCCATCGTGTTGCGGATGGGCGGTGAGGTGCTCTGGTGCTCGTGACAGCCCACGCACGACAGCGTCTCCCCCGGCATGGCCACGAACCAGCTCCGCATGACCTGGATCGCGCGGCCCTTCTCGTCGAGGGGCTGCACGGCCAGGGGCGTATTGGCCGGTACCTTGAAGACGGCCGAACCGTCCTCGAACACCGGGACGGTTCCGACGATGCGATGGACATCCCACGGGCCTTCCACGCCGACGTTCTTGTGGCCGCCCATCCTCGGGTAGGTGTAGTGGAACTCGAAGATGCGGAGCTCCTTCACCGTCCCGCGGGGCACGTCGCGAAGACCGCCGCCGTAGTAGATGTCCGACAGATACACCACGGCATCATCGCGGGTGAGGTCGACCTTCTCGGGCACGATCCGCGGCGTGGGGACCTTCTGAACCGGCACGGGCTCGAACAGGGCGTAGCCGGGCACCTCCTTCAGCAACAGCATGTTGTCGAAGATGTCGACCAGGTAGATCGCCCACTCGTCCGACGGTGTGGGCTTGCACGAGACCAGGAAGTACTTGCCTGCGCCCTCGCCGGTCTCGTGATCGCCAAGGGGGAACGGATGGAGCATCTTGGGCCAGGATGCGTTGACGAGCTGGTCGCGAATGATCGGCTCGACCTTCTTTCCATAGCCGGGAATCCGTTGGATCGCTCCGCTGGCCTCGTGGCGGCCCTTCGCGGGGTCGAGCAGGATCATCTCGCCCATCCGCGGCACACCGTGATGGCCGGACACGACCGTAACGACCTTCGTGGGATGCCCGGGGATCGGCCGGGAGTAGAACATCGAGTTCGGCCAGAACGAATTGCTTCCGTAGTACTCCATCTGGTTCGTGCCGTCCGGGTTCATGCTGAAGAGCAGACGGCTGAAGTAGTGGGGCGTATCGGAGTACTCCCATCGCGAGAAGAGCACGCGGCCGTTGTTCATGACCGTCGGGCACCAGTTGTGGTCCTGGTCGAAGCAGAGCTGGCGGATGTTCTTTCCGTCGGCGTCCATGATGCACAGGTTCGCCACGGTGTTGCCGCCCCCGACGCACGGGATGCCTTGGAAACAGCGGGTGCTGGCAAAGATGATCCGTCCGTTCGGGAGATAGCATGCGTCGTAGTTGTCGACGTCGGGATGCTCTCCGGGCGTGACTTGCCGCAGCCCCGAGCCGTCGATGCGCATCTCCCAGATCTGCCAGCGTCGATGGCTGCCGGGCGCGGAGAAGAGGATCTTGTCCGCGTCGAAGTGCAGCTCGACGTCGCCGATGAAGCCCTGGCTCGGCGGACGGTATAGCGTCTTCAGCTCGCCCTTCGGGCTGATCGGCGAGAAGGTCATCAGCTCGTTGTCGTATCCGGCGGGCGACATGGCACAGTTGCCTTGCCAGTTCTGCGGCAGGCCGAGCCGGTTCGCCCGTCGCTTGACGACCAGCAGCGTCTCGAAATCGAGCAGCGGATTGGCGAGCAAGGCCTCACGCCGAAGCGCGCCGACCTCCCGCACGAAGCCGGGGACCTTTTCGAGCACCGTCGGATCGCTCTTGGCCAAACCCGTCCGGATCGCTGCGAGCCGCTTCTCGCACGCATCGAGCCGGCTGAGGTATCCCGCCCCTTTTGCGTACTTCTTGGGGTAGGTCTCGGTCAGGTCCTCGACGGCGAGGCGAAGCGATTTGAGGTCAATCGTCTTGAGGTCGGCCAGAGCCTCGCGGAACCCACACGCCTCCTCGTACAGGGCGAGCCAGCGGGCGTCTTCGGCGGAGGCCTTGGCCTGCTCGAGTTGCTCGAATTGCTGCTTCAGCTTCGTGCCCATCTCTCCGAGCGATTCGAGCACGCTCGCGATCATCGTCTGCTCGAGCTGTATGCTGTTGGGCCGGCGGAACCAATGCACGTGCTTGCCGCCCGGCAGGTCGCGACGCATCCATTGGCATTCGGTGGGATAGGCCTTCTCGAGCTGTGACCAGAGCTTCTGTGGCATGCCCGGTCGGATCGAGAAGTAGTACCCGTGATCGCCGGTGCGGTTGTAGATCTTGAGGAGCAGCCGGTTCTCGCCCGCCTTGAGCTTCAGGTCGGCCTGGTCCTGATTCGGCCCGGGGCCCCGCGCCACGTCCCTCGATAGGATCTTCTCGTCGTTGAGCCAGACGACGATACCGTCGTCGCTGCCGAAGTACGCCTTCAGCGTCGTGGGTTTTGGGGTCGTGATGGTTCGATAGAGATACGTTGCCGCGCGATTCGCGCGCTGTCTCAGGCGGTGGACGACGCCGTCCTCCCAGTTCGCGTGCTTCTGCCAAACGGGATTGCCCTTGCTGTTCTTGGCGGTGATGTCGACCTTGCGCTCCGGCCAGAGGGCGTGCTTGAAGCTTTTCGCCTTGATGGGGCCGACACGGTACCAGGGGCTGAGCTTCAGCTGCTCGAGCGCGCGTTCCTGCTCGGCAAGGACCTGGCCGACCTGCGCCCGCGTGGCGAGCATCGTCTCGACCCACGAGTCCTTTTTGACGATGCCGTCGCTGCCTCGGCATTCGTCGGGTCGCGCTACGCCGAGGCAGACGACGGAGCCGACAAGAATCCAACCCTGCACCGATGTCCCCAGCCGGCGAGCTGTCATCCTGTGGTTTCTCCTCACCTCTCGTCTCTGTTGGCGGTCCGCTAGGCAGGGTACGCGGACGTCCAGCCTGGCGCGGTATACAAAACGACCAGTATACAGGACGCAAGACCCGGCTGCCTAGTGGCGCGCCGGAGCGGTGCGGCACCGGCATTACGGAGACAGAAACACCGACTGGTCGTAGCGGAGCATTATCACCCCGTCCTTGTAGCCGTCGAAGGTGATCTTCGGACGGCGGCCGAGGCATTCGGCCATCAGCCAGCGGGGGAAGTCCGCGCCGGCGTGGATCGCGAGGGGCGCCCCGCCGCCGAATCGCGGGTTGATCTCAATGACGCGAATCCGGCCGCGAACCGTGCGGATGCACTGGACGGTGATGACGCCCAGGCAATCGCCGATCGCCTCGACGACCCGCTTGCCGGTTTCGACGAGTGCCGGGTCCTTCACCACACGGGCCTTCTGGACCTCCCCGCTCCGGACCTCCAGCCGTTGCCGCGGCACGACGCACCGCACCCGGCCGTCGAGCTCGGCGTAGACATCCAGCGTGAATTCATCCCCCGGGACGAACTCCTGCAAGACGGAGTCCGGGACGCGCTTCGACCAGAAGCGGAGCTGCTCGAGGTCGTCCACCCGATGGTTGCCCAGGCCGGCCGAGCCGTAGCGCGGCTTGATCTGGTAGGGGAAGCGATGCCGCTTTCTTGCCATGGCTTCGTCCGTGGGCCAAGTCTTGGGCGTATCGATGTCGGCTCTCCGCAGGGCCTCGAACGTGAGCAGCTTGTCGCGTCCGATCGAGACGACCTCCGGGGAGGAAACGACCGCCGTACAGCCGATCGCGTCGAAGCGCCATCGGGCATGGGCCAGCCGCAGGAGCTCGGTGTCGATCGTCGGGACGAGAAGATGAATGTGGTTCTCGCGGCACAGCTCCACAAGGTCCACGATGTACCGTCGGTGGGCGATGGGGCGTACGATGTGCGAGCGGTCGACGTGGTGCATTCCCGGGGCCAACTCGCTCATGTCCGTCCCGTGAAGCTCCAGGCGGATGCCGAGCCGTTTCGCGGCGTTGCGAAAGGCCTGCGCCAGCTCCACACGGCGCCCCACGCAACTGAGCAGGACGCGAAGCGGGACGTGTTTTGCGGTTCTTTTCTGGGCCATGGTCGATCGACGTCGCGCGTTTCCGTCTTACGTGGGGGCGGCCGGGCCGTTCGTGATCGGTCGTCCCACCGAGTGATACTCGAAGCCTCGGCGCTCCACCATCCGACACTCGTACAGGTTGCGCCCGTCGAAGATGATCGGTTCGGCCATGTGTTCCTTCATACGATCGAAGTCCGGAGTGCGGAACTCGTTCCACTCGGTCATGATCACCAGCGCGCTGGCTCCGTCGAGGGCCTCGTACGCGTTCTCGAAATAGTCGAGTCGGTCCTTGTACTGCCGCCTGAGGTTCTCCAGCCCCGCCGGGTCATGGGCCCGCACGACTGCGCCTGCGGAGAGGAGCTGATCGATCACGTGAATGGCCGGGGCTTCGCGCAGGTCGTCGGTCTTGGGCTTGAACGTCACGCCCCACACGGCGATGGGACGATCCTCCAATTGGCCGTCGAAGCGCTCGGCCACCTTGTCGAAGAGGCGCTGCCGCTGCCGCTGATTGATTTGATGGATGGCTTGCAGCATCTCTGCGTCGTAGCCGTGGCGGTCGGCCAATCGGCTGAGCGCCTGCACGTCCTTAGGGAAGCAGCTTCCGCCGTAGCCCGCGCCGGGATAGAGGAAGTGGTGGCCGATGCGCGAGTCGGTGCCGATGCCGCGCCGCACCTGGTCGACATCCACTCCGCAGAGGTCGCAGATGTTGGCGATCTCGTTGATGAAGCTGATGCGCGCGGCGAGGTAGCAGTTG
>CAZKCX010000348.1:0-7316 GCA_964550865.1 uncultured Planctomycetales bacterium | reverse complement strand
CGGCGTGAGCGGTTTGCCCTTCAGCCGGCCGCGCTCGACGACCGCGCCTTTCAGCAGGTTCACCAGCTTGGGGTTCGATCCGAACGGATCGCGGAGCACGAACACGCCGCCGCCGGGGACGGCATTGAACCCGTAGTACTGGTCGCACATGTGGTAGACGCCTTTGGGGTCGTGTCGTTTGACGAACAGCAGCTTGTCGATGTCGAGCAGCGGGTTGACGAAGGCGATCTCGCGGGCGAGCCGGCGGGCGTCGAGGTAGAGCTTCTTGCGGGCGGACTCGCCGGGCTTGGGGCTGGCGGCCTCGAGCGTGGTGAGGCGCTCGGAGAGTGCGTCGAGCTTCTTGGTGAGGGGTGCAAGCCGCGCGCGGGTCTTCGGCGAGTCGAGGCGATCGGCCAGCTTCCTCGCTCGACGCAGCACCGTTTGCGTGTGCGCGAACGAGAAGCGCGGGTGCACGGGGAACACGTCTGTGTTGGGTGCCTCGCCATAGATGTGGATGAGTTCCCGTCGGCCCATTGTGCCCGGGAACGAGTAGGGTCCGACGCTCTTCTGATCGGCCGGACGGTTCAGCGCGATGTTCCGCTTGGGGTCATCGGCGGCGTAGACCTCGATCTCGTCCAGCGCGAACGAGCATCGACCGGGCACGAGCAGCCGGACGACCCGCGCGACGCAGTCCTTGCCCTTGAGGTCGACGACGAGCGGTCCGAGCTTGCCCACACCGCCGAAGGGCTTGTTCGCGTGCTCATAGATCTTTGAGAAGTCCGAGCCCTTGGCGTCCTCGGCCACAAAGATGCGGAGTCGCCGGGCCTCCGGCGTCCCGCCGTGGTCCATCCGGTTGTAGACGACGATGCGGTCGAGCGTGACGGACTTGCCGAGATCGACCTGCCACCAAGCGTCCTTCTCACCGCTGGCGGTGTGAAAGCCCCAGTGACCGTTCTTGATGCCGTCGCATCCGCCGGCGGCGTCTTGCGCCGTCGTGATGTCCGGAGGGGCGACGCCGCGAGTGCCTTTTCGCCTGGGGGGTTGGGGCTCGTAGGCCTCGAGCAGCCCGAGCGAGAAGAGCCGGTCTTGCTCGATGTAGTCCGCCTTGATGAGCCGACGCATCTCCGCGCCGACGTCCTTCGTCTCGAACGTGCGGGCTTCGGCTTCCTTCGGCGCACCCTGGCACACCCCTACGCCCGCCGCGCCCGCGATCACCCAGATCATCACGATCAGCATTCCGGCTAGGCTACCCGCAAGAGTGTTTGGAGGGGTAGCGAAGCTCGGGCGCCCCCCTTCTTCTGGGTGGCTCGCCTCTTCTGGGTGCGGCGCCTTTTCGGGGTGCCGCGCCTTTTCGGGGTGGGCCGTCTCTTTGGGGTGGCCCGTCTCTTCTGGGTGGCCCACGGCTTTAGCCGTGGGGGACGCGAATCTCCGGCCGAATTCGTGTCCCCCACCTCTGAAGAGGTAGGCCACCCGGATAAAGACTTTCACTGATGCACTGTGCAGTCTTTCTTGACCGCGGCTTAGGGCGGTCATGCCCCGAAAACATCTACGCGTCATCATCGCACGGGTCCCTTGCGGTTCTCGTGGGGTTGCGGCGGATACGTGCTCTCCGGCCCTGTCAGCCTTCCTCCGATCTTACCCGCCGCCGGGCCGGAAGCGAAGCGGGAATCAGCGGGCGGATCTTGCGATCGACGTAAACCCGCAGCCGGCGAACGGCCTCCTCGCGATCCCAGTCCGGCTGCGCCCGGCAGTGCAGGACGTAGATCACAGTCTTTCGGGCGATCATCAGTCCGTCCACCATCTTCGGCTCGTGGATCGCCAGCATGGACGTGCCGACCGTTCGCGTCGCCGCGTCCTTCTTGGCGAGTGCCGCGCGAGCGGACCGCATGAGGGCCTTGCTCAGGCGGGCTCGGGACGACAACACAACCCCCCAGACCGGAGGATCGACCGCATCCGTGGGAAAATCCACCAGCTCCGAGACCTGCCCGGCACGGAGTCCGGTCGTGGACAGCGCGAGGATGTCCTCGACCGCCACGCCCTTGGTCTCCGCGCGGTCTTGGAGGCGGCGACGGGCCTCGGCGGCGGAGATGTCTTCCGGATCGCCCTTGCGCTGGAGCCAGTCACGCTGGTGGGCCAGATTGATGAGCACGACATCGTCCGCCACGACCGGCTCGCCGACGTCCGTGACGATCCATAGGCCCTTGGTCGGCTCGCGGCCGGTCAGCTCGCGGAAGTCCTCGCCGACCTCGCGGGCCGTTCGGTCGGCCTCAACCGCCGCGTCTTTGCTGCCTGCGTACACGTAGGCGTTGTTCGTATGGTACAGCCGACGACCGCGCCACGCATCGGGCCACCCCTGCGGATCGGGCTGGACGGACATCGACGTCGACGCGCACCCGCCGAGCAAGACGGCCAGGCAGACGGCGGCCGCGATGCCGAGCGGCTCCCGCATCCTTCCCCTTCGCTTACGGCCATCCATAACGGTGCCAGCGTAGCAAACGGATGGTCTTCATGCACGGGGGGCTTCACCGCTGGTGCGGCTCGACACGTCATCTTCTGTCGATCCCGCCGCTTCGCATGACCGTCCAAGAACCCCTTGATAGAACGGGCCTTATGGATTCCCATCCTTGATTTGCGTCCACGAATTCGCTAGAATCTGGCGTACGTTTGGCGGTGGAGTTGTGCGCCAATTGGTTGGGCGCGACCGTCAGACGGTAGAGGAATGCGCCTGCAAGGGCGCCTGTCGGTAAGAGAGCTGCCGCCGAAAGAGGGTAGGGTTCTTGACGCATCCCACACGGCGGCGGTCGCAAGAGAATTCTATGGCACGAAGACGTCGGAAGCCTCGAACGGAATCTGAGGAAGATCTTACATCGCGCGAGCCGGAAGAGTTTGCCAAGCTCGGACTCAGCCCCCAAGCCCTGTCGGCCGTTTGTAGAATCGGTTTCGATTCCCCCACGCAGATCCAAGAGGAGTTCATCCCCGCGGCCCTGACGGGCAAGGACTGCGTCGGTCGCGCGCGGACGGGCACGGGCAAGACGGCCGCATTTCTGCTGCCGATCTTCGAGCACTTCTACAAGGGCGAAGAAATCCGCGCGCTCGTTCTCGCGCCGACGCGCGAGCTGGCGATGCAAATCACCGAGGAGGCGCGGAGGCTCGCCAAGGGGAACACCCCCCGCGCGGTGACCGTCTACGGCGGGGCGCCCATCAAGCGGCAGGCCGACCAGCTCAAGAAGCACCCGCCGATCGTGGTCGCCACACCGGGCCGCGTCCTGGATCATGCCCAGCGGGCGAACCTATCGTTCTCGGACTTCTCGATCGTCGTGCTGGACGAGGTCGATCGGATGTTCGACATGGGGTTCCGCAAGGACATCCGCATGATCCTCGGTCGGTGCAAGAACCGCAAGCAGACGATGTTCCTCTCGGCGACCCTGCCCGAGGACATCATGGGCCTCGCGAATCGGTTCCTGAAGGATCCGATTCGGGTCTCGGCGCTCGATGAGGATCGGCCTTCCGTCGAGACGCTCGATCAGCGATACCTTTCCGTGGCGCATGATCGCAAGCTGTCGCTGCTCCATGCGCTGCTCAAGCGCGAGCGCCCCGACCTGGCGCTGATCTTCACGCGGACCAAGCACGGGGCGGATCGGGTCGGCAATGCGCTCCGCAAGCGCAAGTACAATGCCCGGACGATCCACGGCGATCTGCCGCAGAAGAAGCGGACCAAGATCATCAACGAGTTCCGCGAGGGCAACATCCAGCTCCTCGTCGCGACGGACCTGATGGGCCGCGGCATCGACGTGCCGGGCATCAGCCATATCATCAACTACGACATCCCCGAGAACGCCGAAGACTATCTCCATCGCATCGGCCGATCGGCGCGGATGAACGCGCCGGGCAAGGCGTTCACGTTCGTCACGCCGGAGCAGGGCAGCGAGATCACCGCGATCGAGATGCTCTGCAACCGCCTGCTCGACAAGGACGAGATTGAGGGGTTCAACGCCGGCCTCGAGAACGGCGAGCGATCGGCTACGGCCACCAAGAAGCTCGTCTCGCCCAAGCGTCGCGCAGGCGCGTCGTGGTTCGTTCGGCGGTAGTCTCCCTTCTTGGCGCATCTTCCACAGACAGGTCGTCTTTCGGCCGGCGAAGAGCCACGCTTACGCCTAGGGTGGGCGTGCAATGATCCCACATGGGCAAGATGCCGATCCCATGTAGCACGGGCGTCCTGTCTTCGCTGCGCTTCGCCGCGGCAAGCTCGCCCGTGGGGAATGCGTTGGATCTTTCAGTAGCGGAGAGCGGCACTCATGCGTGGTAAAGAAACACATGGGCAAGATGCCCATGCTACGGTGGAAAGACGTTGATGCTGGGGTGGCAACACGCGCGTGGTATGCAGGCGGGATGCCTGTATTGCGTTGCCGGCTTCCGAGCCAACCGGCGCGCCATTGCCTGAGGCCGAGGGCGGTCTGGTTCGCGGACGCGTGCTTTGGTAGGATGCGGTTTGAGGTAGCCGGTGATCGAGTGGATCACCCGAGATCAGACGTTCGCGGAACTCGCCCGGCACGTCGAGGGCTCGCAAAGGGTCGCTTCGGCGGTCGGGCTATGGGGATCCTCTGCGCCCATCCTGGCCGGCACCCTCGCCCGCACACTGCACCGCCCGCTGCTATACGTTGCCGCCCATCTGGAAGAGGCCGACGAGGCCCGCGACGACCTCGAACTCGCCGTCGGCACGTCCGGTGAGCTATTCACCGCATGGGAGGCCTTGCCCGGCGAGGGACCCGCCGGCAACGAGATCGCCGCCGAGCGGTTGCGCCTGTGCGCGCTGCTCAAGGATCACGGCGGCAGATTGCCCGGGGCAGACGGCGGCGCTTCCATCGTCGTCGCGCCGATCCAGGGGCTCATGCAGCCCGTTCCCACCGTGGCGGCCCTGGAGGCCAACAGCCTCGTCATTGCCGCGAACACCGAGCACGATCCGCATGCGCTCGCCCGATGGCTCCACGACCGCGGGTACGAACGCCTGGACATGGTCGAGTCGCCGGGCGACCTTGCCGTCCGCGGAGGGATCGTCGACGTGTTCCCGCCCGGCGAGTCCGATCCGATTCGGATCGAGTTCTTCGGGGACGAGGTCGATTCGATCCGCCGGTTTGACGTCGGCACGCAGCGCAGTATTCAGCAGGTGGCATCCGTCCGTCTTCCGGGGATGCCCACCGCCTTCTTTGACGCCAAGCGCGATGGGACCGGCCCTCCTCCAGGCGAACGCGAATCGGCCACCTTGCCCATCGAGGAGACGACCAGCTTCCTGCGCTACCTCTCCCCCGAGACGATCGTCGTGCTCTCCGAGCCGGGCGAGATTCAGGAGTTGGGTCGAGCCTTCCTGGAGCGGATCGATCGCCAAGAGGGCATGTACCCCGTTGAGGCGGTCCTCCGTCGGGCGGCCGAGTTCACCCAGGTGCATCTCTCGCGGTTCACCGCCACGCCGGAATCCGAGACGTTCCGCTTCGAGGTCGAGAGCGTGCAGCGCTTCGAGCACAAGGCCGACGAGGCCGTCGTCGAGCTGTGCGACCTCGCCCGATCCGCCACGGTGTGGGTCTGCTGCGACAACGAGGCCGAACGAAAGCGGCTCGCCGAGATGATCACCGAGACCGTCGGCGATGTGCCGCCCTCGATGCGCCTCGAGATCGGGCTGATCCATCGCGGCTTCTTCTGGAAGCCTTTGCGGACCGTGGTGATCGGCCACCACGAGGTCTTCGGCCGCTACCGTCAGCGACGGCGGATCCGCCGCGCGATCGCCGGGCGACAGCTCGATACGTGGACGGATCTGGAGGCGGGCGATCTCGTCGTTCACGTCGTGCACGGCATCGGCAAGTTCCTCGGCATGAAGACGCTCCGCAAGGGAGGGGGGGGAAAGAGCGAGGAGTTCCTTTCCCTCGAGTTCGCCGATCGGGCCAAGGTCCACGTCCCCGTATCGCAGATCGACCTCGTCCAGAAGTACGTCGGGGCCGGGCCGATCCGCCCTCGCCTGTCGAAGCTCGGCGGCACGCGATGGAAGAAGACCAAGGAAAAGGTGGCCGAGGCCGTCAACGATCTCGCCGCCGAGCTGCTCCGCATCCAGGCCATGCGCGAGAACGAAGAGGGCTTGGCCTTCCCGCACGATACGGAGTGGCAGCGCGAATTCGAGGGCTCGTTCCTGTACGGCGAGACGGAGGACCAGCTCCGCGCCGTTGGCGAGATCAAGCAGGACATGGTCCGCCCACGCCCGATGGATCGCCTGCTCTGCGGCGACGTCGGCTACGGCAAGACGGAGCTGGCGATGCGCGCGGCCTTCAAATGCGTCGAGTACGGCAAGCAGGTAGCCGTCCTCGTGCCGACGACCGTCCTCGCCGAGCAGCACTACCAGACGTTCAGCGAGCGATTGGCGGACTACCCCTTCCTCGTGCGGTGCCTCAGCCGGTTCCGGACCCCCGCCGAGCAGAGGGACATCGTCGACAAGGCCCGCAAGGGGCAGGTGGACGTGCTGGTCGGCACGCACCGCCTGCTCAGCAAGGACGTGCGATTCGCCGACCTGGGGCTGGTCGTCATCGACGAGGAGCAACGGTTCGGCGTCGAGCACAAGGAGCGGCTCAAGCGGATGCGAGCGACCGTCGACGTCCTGACGATGACGGCCACCCCCATTCCGCGAACGCTCCACATGAGCATGCTGGGGCTGCGCGACATCAGCTCGCTGGCGACACCGCCGTTGGATCGACGCAGTATCGTGACGCAGGTCCGTCACTGGGATCGCGAGCTGATTCGCGGTGCCATCCTCCGCGAGATGAACCGGGACGGACAGGTCTACTTCGTGCACAACGTCGTCAAGGACATCCGGGCGGTCGCGGCCGAGATCAAGGAGATCACGCCGGAGGCGCGGATTGTGGTCGGCCACGGGCAGATGCCCGAGCATGAGCTTGAGAACGTCATGCTCCGCTTCGTTCGGCACGAGGCGGACGTGCTCGTCTGCACCACCATCATCGAGAGCGGCATCGACATCCCGAACGTCAACACGATCTTCATCGACGGCGCCGACCGGTTCGGCCTGGCCGATCTGCACCAGCTTCGAGGTCGGGTGGGACGCTACAAGCACCGCGCGTATTGCTATTTGCTGCTGAACCGCCGCAAGCCCATCACGCCGACCGGGGCGAAGCGGCTCAAGGCCATCGAGGAATACTCCGAGCTGGGGGCGGGCTTTCGCATCGCGATGCGCGATCTCGAGATCCGCGGCGCGGGGAATCTGCTGGGGGCCGAGCAGAGCGGGCACATCGCCGCCGTCGGCTACGAGCTGTACTGCCAGCTCCTGGACCGGGCGGTGAAGC
>CAZKCX010000347.1:0-7336 GCA_964550865.1 uncultured Planctomycetales bacterium | reverse complement strand
TCCGCCGTAGCTGACCTGCGTGCAGAGGACGTGTGCCCGCACGCCGAGATCTTCCTTGAGAAATCCCATCATCTCCCGGACGTATCGTTGCTCGGTATCCATGAGGAAGCGAGCGTAGTCCGTTCGCTGGGCGTCGCTCGCGTTGTGCGGGGGAATGGGGATGTTGCCCGCCTCCAGCGACTGCCCCTCGCCCAGGCCAATGACGCCGCCGGGACGGAGCGAGACGTCGGCCAGCCAGAACGTCCCGACCTGGTTGTTGAAGTTGAAGGTCACGCGGGAATGCTTTGGCTCTGTCCCGCGGCTCTTGAAGGTGTATGCGTACCGCTTCCACGACGGCCCGGGTTGGATCCGTGCCCGCAGGCCGACGGATCGCCAAGGCGACTTGTCCAACAAGACGGAGACATTCAGTCGGCGCGGCTTGTCCGCGCGGGCGCGGAACGTCAGCGTGTACGGCCTGTCGTTCGCCAGATCGCGTCGCGTCTGATGAAGCTGTTGGCTCCACTGGACCTTGCCCGCTTCCCGTGTCTCGATCTTCAGGGCCTTCCCGTTGGGTGTCTTCGGATCCTCGACGACATGGAGCGTCATCCTTGCGCCGGTCGTGGCTTGCGGCATCCATCCCTTGGTGCCGCTCGCAAAGTCGCCGTTGGTGAGCAGCTCCTCGCCGAGCGGCTCGTCGGCCTCGTTCCAGCAGCTTCGCAGGGCGGCAGTGTCCTGGTGGCGCTTCCGCAGCCAGGTGTGCCACCGGCTGGTCAACTCGCCGGCAAATGGATCGGGCAGGGCACGAAGGTCGTCCCAGGGGATGGTCGTCAGCGCGTTCTCGTTGTTGATCTCGATGCAGAAGACGGCGGGTTCCGCGGCGTAGGTCGTCTTCGTGTGCGGGTTTCGATGCGTTAGCAGTCGGCGGGCATAGTCCTTCTGCAATTGGATCAGCCTCGGCATGAACTGATCCAGACCCTTGCCGTATCGAAACGACCGCGGGAGATCCTCGGCTAGCCCCGGGTACGTCCGCGAGACGTGCAGATTGATGTCGATATAGATGCCGCACTGCTTGAGATGATGGATGAGTCGGTCGAGCCTCTCGATTTGCTGCGGGTCGAAGCCGGATCGATCCTTCCGCCATACGCCGCGCGGCACCGACGGGCCGTCGAAGTGGTGGAACCGGACGGCATTGAAGCCGAGCTTACGCAGACGTCGGGCGATGAGCGGGGCCTTGTCCTCCGCGGGAAACGCCGCACTCCAGCAGAGATTCGTCCCGAGCAGGCGAAGCCGCTTGCCCGACGCGTCATGGAAATGTCCCTCGCGGATGGTGATGCGGCCGTGCGCGCCGGCCGGTCGGGCGTTCAAGGCCGACATGTCCGTGAAGCTCTCGGACACGTCGAACCACGGCATGACGAACTCGAAGTACCCGGGCGTGTCTTTGTTGACGCCTCGGGCGGGGAGCCCCTGTAGCATGGCCAATCCCGCGAATAACAGTGCGATCGAGCGACTCGTGCCGTTCATGATCTGCTCCCGGCGATGCCTGCATCTGGGTACGATCCAAGTGGCCGCCTCACGTCTTGTGGGTAGCATAGCCTCTTCGCCCGTAGCGATCACGGAGCGCGCCACGGCATTCCATCCTTGTATCTCCTGCCATATTCCGCGACACTCTCCGTGGCTATTTGGCGGCTTGCAGAACCCACAACCAGAGACGGTGCTGACACGGACTGTGCCGGTCGAAAGGGGCTTGTATGCGCGAGCCGAGCGCACGCGCGCGGGTCTTGCCGTTTGGGACTCGACGCCCGTGTCTCATGTGGCTCCTGTATGCGCTTCTCTCTTCCAGCGGAGCGCATGGGGCGGAGATGAGTAGGCAGGTGGCGGTTTGCCGCGACGCCGAGCGAGCAGAGGCGGCGCGCCGAGTTTCCGCGCTGGAGGATCTGGCGCGCCACCAGCAGGAACGCATCGACGGCCTGAGAAAGCGAATGCGCGAGGAAGAGGAGGCGGGTCGCTCGCGTGGTCGGACGGCAGAGGCCCGCAGGCTGGTTGCCGGCCTGCTCGCCGACGGCACTTTTCGGGAAGGCCTTTACCCGGACCTCCAACAGGTCGGGTACGACAAGGGCTTCTACATCCAAGATGCGGCCGAGCGCTTTCAGCTGAAGGTCGGAGGCCTGCTCCAGGTACGCTATACGGGGTTGAATCGGCAGTCGGATGATCCCAGGCGTCCTGGCCGGCAACATCGCGACGACCTCAGTGGCGTTGAGATGGAGAATCTCCGCCTCGTCCTCACCGGATACCTGCATACCAAGAAGCTGCGCTACCACATCGAAAGCACGGGAGACACCGATCTTGCGAATCTAATGGCGCACGTATAAGGCCTATGTGGACTACGCCATCGCCGAGGAGTTCCGCATCCGCGTCGGCGTGACGAAGCCGCCCTTCGGCCGGCAGGAGCTCAACAGCCGGCGGCGCCTGCAATTCGTCGATCGCTCCCTCGCGAACGAGGCCTTCACATTCAACCGGGCCTTGGGCGTGGTGTTCAGCGGCACGCTGGTCGAGCGCCTGCATTATGCGATCGGCGTGACCAACGGACTGGACAACCAAGACGACAGCCCCAGCCTCGAGCAGCTGGACACCCATTTCGCGTACGCCGGCAGGCTCGTCGCGACGATCCTGGGCCAGCGCATACGGGAGGAGAGTGATCTCGCCTATGCGCAGACCCCGCAGCTCGAGTTCGGCATGAGCCTAGCCGCCCACGATGACAACGGAGACCGCCGCAACGACGCGTGGTTTGCCGTCCCCAATGGTCTTCGCCGGGGGCGTGGAATCGGTGGCTACGGAGCTGCGGACCTCACGGGTGCGGAGTTGCGCCAGTTCGGCGCGGATGCGGCCTTTCGATACCGCGGCTTCTCGCTCACGGCGGAATACTGGCTGCGGTGTGTCGACGGTGAAGACCCGCGCGGGGAATGGGAACGCTTCACCGGCCGTGACGATCGCCTTCACCAACAGGGAGGCTACGTGCAGGCCGGGTACTTCCTCGTTCCACGGCGGATCGAGATCGCCGGGCGCGTGGGCGGTGTGTGGGACGCCGGTGGGGACAATTCGTGGGCCTGCGCGGCCGCACTCAATTACTTTCCCTTTGGGAGCCGGGACGTGGTCTTGCAGACCGACTTCACGCGAATCGAGGAATCACCCGTCGGGTCGACAAGCACCGGTTGGGGACAGAACGACGAGGTGAACATGGTCCGCGTCCAGTTGCAGGTTCGGTTCTGACCGCGGTCTGTGTGGAGCCGCCGGCATCGGGACGTGAGTGGCTCGCTGCAGGATTCAGACAGCGGGGCGCGGGCGTCTGCCGTTTCCGACTGCCACGGTTCTACCCTATGTATCTTAGGTACTTCTGACTAGTCCGCTTGATCAAGCCACCAGAGATCCATTGTCCGTCCGCCTGTTTGAGCTTTGAGTCGCGCGCATGTCGGGTTAGGATGGTGGTAGGTGAGCAGCAATCCGATCCGACGCTCCGCCTTGATCTGCACTTCCCGGATGGCTGTACGAACATGTAGGGACGACGATGGACTCGCGCGACGACGCATCCATGGCGACAACCAAAGGGGCGACGTTGTTGCACGAGCGCCTCGCGGAGTGGGAGCGACAACTCGAGGAACGGGAGCGGCGTCTTTCGGAACTGGAGCCTCTTCGGTGGCTGTTGCAGGAGGGCGCGGTTCCGGACAGCTCCGCCGACCAGCTACCTTCCCAGCCTTATGGGGATCTCTCGGACCTCAACACCTGTCGACTGATTCTCGACTCGGTAGGCCGGGGGGTTCTCGCCAGCATTGCGGGGGAATATGTTGCTCTCTTGGGCACATCGGTGGCGGTCTTCGAACGAAACGGGGACTATGCGCTTAGTGCCGTGCGGTCCGAATGGTGCCGCCTGCTCGATTCCGCATCGCGCGGTCTCTGCAACATGCCGGAAAACCGTTGGGCCTTGTGCAGCCGGAGTTGGCATTGCCACACCTCTGCCCGGCAACGCGCGGCGAGCCGAGCCATCGAGACCGGCGAGCCGGCGGATATCGTCTGCCTGGGAGGCCTGCGGATCTATGCCCGCCCCATTCGCGCCTACGATACCGTCATCGGTTCGATCGTCTTTGCCTACGGCACTCCTCCGCAAGATCCGGACCAGCTCCGTGCCATCGCCGTCCGGCACGACGTCAGCGTGGAGCGGCTGACGGAGTTGGCGCGGACCTACCAACCTCGCCCTGCCTTTCTCGTGGACGTGGCGAAGTCGCGTTCGGCCGAGTCGGCCCGGTTGATTGGCCAGATCGTGGAGCGCCGGCAAATCGAGCGTACGCTGTTCGAAAGCGGAGAAAAATACCGCCACCTCTTCGAGATGGAATCGGACGCCATCTTCCTGGTGGACAACGAAGTCGGCGATATCGTCGAGGCGAATTCCGCCGCGGAGCGGATGTACGGCTACAGCCGCGAAGAGCTTCTCCGCATGCGCAACGTCGATCTCTCGGCCGAGCCGGACAAGACCCGCGCCGCCGTCGCAGAGCAACGACCGGTCGTGGCGGTTCGGTATCACCGCTGAAAGGACGGAACCGTCTTTCCGGTGGAGATCACGGGCCAATACCTCGAGATGCGGGGCAGGAATCTTCACATCGCGGCCATCCGCGACATCACCCAACGGGTGCGCGTCGAAGAGGCCTTGCGTCAGAGCGAGGAGCGCTTCCGCCAACTCGCGGAGAATATCCAAGAGGTGTTCTGGCTCAAGCGGGTGGACACGAACGAGATCATGTACGTCAGCCCGGCCTATAAGCAGGTCTGGGGACGCACGGCGGAGAGCCTGTATGCGGATCCGACGTCCTGGTCGGACGCCATCTGCCCCGAGGATCGAGATCGTGTGGTGCGTGCCGTGAGCGATCGCCTTGGGGAAGACGCATACGATGAGGAGTATCGCATCGTTCGCCCCGACGGGACGGAGCGGTGGATTCGCGATCGCGGGTTTCCCATTCGCGACGAGCACGGCGTCGTGCAGCGCATCGCCGGGATCGCAGAGGACATTACCCAGCGTAAGCACGCGGAAGAGACGGCACGACGGCTTGCCGCCATCGTGGAGTCCTCCGGCGATGCGATCATCGGAGAGGACCTCGACGGAATCGTCACCACCTGGAACCAGGGGGCGGAGAAGCTCTACGGCTACGAGGCCTCCGAGGCGATCGGCCGTCGGCTGACGGCGTTGATTGAGGGACAAGGTGAGAAGGAAATCGAGGCCCTCAACGAGCACATCCGTCGGGGAAAACCCGTGCGACGATTGGAAACGGTTCAGCAGCGTAAGGACGGCTCGGCGGTGGACGTGTCCCTAACGATCTCGCCCATCCGCAGCCCGGCGGGGGAGACGGTCGGCGCGTCGATCATCGCCCGGGACATCACGCCGCGGAGACAGGCCGAGCGCGCGTTGCGAACCAGCGAGGAGAAGTACCGTCTGCTCTTCGACAGTGCGCGCGACCATATCTTCGTTCACGAGCTGAATCCGGACGGATCGCCGGGCAGGTTCATCGAGGTCAACAAGGCGGCCTGCGAGCGGCTGGGGTACAGCCGAGACGAGTTGCTTGGCATGACCCCGGCGGATATCGACGGCCCCTCCCGCAACGAGGATCGGGAACGAGCTCTGCATCAGCTCCATGCCAACGGCTACGCCGTCTTCGAGATGTCCCACGTCGCCAAGGACGGAACCGAGATCCCACTCGAATTGAGCAGCCACACCTTCCTGCTGGGGGGAAGGCCGACCGTCCTGACCATCGCGCGGGATATCTCGGAGCGCAAGGAGGCCGAGGAGGCCTTGCGACGCAGCGAGCTCTTCAGCTCGATGCTGTTGCGCGAATCGCCCAACCCCATCGTGGCGATCGGATTGGACGGCGCCGTTCGGTATGTCAATCCCGCCCTGGAGCGCCTAACGGGGTTCCGCGCGGAGGAGCTCGTCGGCCAGAAGCCACCGTATCCCTGGTGGCCTCCAGAGCTCGAAGGCAAGATGCATCGCGACTTCAATCGAGCCCTTCGACAGGGAACACGTGCCTTCGAGGAACGGTTTCAGACCAAGGACGGCAAGCCGATCTGGGTGGAGGTCACGAGTTTGCCGGTCAGCGAAGCGGACGGACGAGGCTTCTACCTGGCTAGTTGGGTCGACATCACCGAGAAGCGACTGGGTGAGGAGCGCTTGCAGCAGCTCCGTGCCGATCTCGCGCATGCCTACCGGGTCGGCCTCATGGGGCAGATGGCCTCGCAGATCGCCCACGAGATGAATCAGCCGCTCATGGCCATCAGTGCCTATACCGAAGCGTGTAAGCGGTTGGTCCGTCTTCGCGACCTCGAATCGCTGGAGGCCACGCTCGACAAGACCGCGCAGCAGGGGCAGCGGGCCGCCCAGATCGTCCGTCGCATTCGGCAATTCGTTCGCAAGCGCGAGCCCGACGTGAGCCGGCTGCAAATCAACGACGCGATTCGGGAAGCGGTCGCCCTGGCCGAGCCGGAGGCCAGGCGGAATCGCATCGACATCGTACTCGAGCTCGACGATGCCTTGTCGCCCGTCCTGGCCGACCCCGTTCAGGTGCAGCAGGTCGTGCTGAACCTGGTTCGAAACAGCATCGAGGCCATCGACGAGTCCGCGAACGGTGCGCGCAAGGTTACGGTCCGCTCCCGTTCGACCGATTCGCGGGGGGTGCTCATCAGCGTGGAGGACACAGGAGCAGGACTGGCGGAGGATTCCTCGGAGCGCATCTTCGATACCTACTACACGACCAAGCAGAGCGGGATGGGCATGGGACTCAGTATTTGTCGTTCGATCGCCGAGGCGCATGGGGGACGCATTTGGGCGGTGGCCAACCCCGAGGGTGGGGCGACGTTCCATCTACTGTTGCCCGAAGCCGCAGGAGATCAGTCATGAGTGTAGACGAAGCGACCGTTTTCGTTGTGGACGACGACGAAGCCGTTCGGGACTCGCTGGAGACGCTCGTTCGTTCGGCGGGGTGGAACGCGGAGTGTTACGAGTCGGCCTCCGCGTTCCTCGAGAACTGCCTCCCGTCGCGCGCGGGCTGCCTCGTGCTGGATGTTCGCATGCCCGGCATGGACGGACTCGTGCTTCAGGAAGAGCTCCAAAGGCGTGGCGTCGACATGCCCATCGTGTTTCTTACCGGGCACGGCGACGTGCGCATGGCCGTTCGGGCGATCCGAGACGGCGCGGTCGACTTCATCGAGAAGCCCTTCCGTGAGCAGGAGCTCCTGGACAGCGTCAAGCGGGCCATCACGCTGGATGAAGAGTAACCGTTCAGCCCCCACCGGGCTGACTCAACGATACTAATCTACCCCCCCC
>CAZKCX010000346.1:0-7349 GCA_964550865.1 uncultured Planctomycetales bacterium | reverse complement strand
GCCAGACTCCTCGGAAGACGTCGATCTTGCCATTCCCCTCGACGAGCAAGGCCGGTTCCTCTTGAACTGGTATGCCGGCCCCGACGGACGCTGGCACACCGCCTTCGACCATCTGGCCGTAGGCCGCGTGCTCGAAATCCCGTTGAATCGGGAGGCCGCCGACCGGGCCGAACGACACGCCCGCGCGGAGGCGGTTCGGTTCACCACCGCACGCGGCGCCAAGGCCGCCTACGATGCCTACGTGCAACTCGCCCGCTCGCGGGACCGACGTTCGAATCGCTTGAGGACCTTGGCCCCCGGTGACCCGCGAAGAAGAGAGCTTGCGCACGAGCTGAAGGAAATCCGCCGCCGCACGGAGGAAATCGAAGAGCGCGCCGTCGGGACCGTCCGAGAATACGCCCGGCAGATTCGGGGCCTGAAGCCCGAGAGCGAAGAGGAGCGGCGTGAGTTCGAGACGATCGCGCGGATCGCCCGCGAACTCGAGCGTGCGGAACGGCTGCGGGCCCAAGCCGCGCAGCGCTTCGAGGAGCTTCGCCCCGTCGTCTCGGACAAGGTGTGCTTCGTCGGCTACACGGCGACGGCCGTCGCGGATTTCGTAGGCACGCCCGTCTTCGATCGAGCCCCCGGGGTGGTGGCCCACGCAAACCTGTTTCACACGCTCTATCAGCAGGCGATCGTGCGCCGGGCGCCCGGCTGGGTGGCATACGCCCTGATCTTTGTCTGCGGCCTGGGCGTCACGGGATCCATCACCGCATGGCGGGGGCCGATCTTCAGCCTCTTGACCACGGCGATCGGACTCAGCGCGCTCGTTGTGGCCGCCGCCGTCGGTGTCTTCTACGTCCTGCAAGTCTGGGTCGTCGTGGTCGCCGTCGTCGCCGCGATCCTCTCCAGCTGGGGGCTGATCACGGCCTATCGGCAACTCACTGAGGGCCGCGAGAAACGGCAAGCCTTGAATCGGCTCGGCCAATACACGTCGCCGTCGCTGGCCAGGAGGCTCGCGGAAGAGCCCAACGTGCTCGAGCGGGCGGAGTCGCGCGAGGTGACGTGCTTCTTCAGCGACCTGAAGGGCTTCACGTCTCTGAGCGAGCATCTCGGCCCGGAACGGACGCAGGCCCTGCTCAATGTCTACCTCGAGCGGATGAGCGAGGTGCTGGATCGGCACGAGGCCTTCATCAACAAGTTCCTCGGCGACGGGATCTTCGCCTTCTTCAACCCGGCGGTGAATCCCCAGCCCGATCACGCCCGGCGCGCCTGCGAGGCGGCCTTGGACAGCCAACAGGCGCTGCGTGAGCTCATCGCCGAGCAAACCGAAGAGAGCGACCCCTCGATCGCCCGGCTCGAAATGCGCGTCGGCTTAGCCACGGGCAGCGTCGTGGTGGGCAACTGCGGCAGCGCCCGCAAATTCGATTACACCTGTATCGGCGATACGGTCAACCTCGCCGCACGACTCGAGTCGGCCAACAAGGCGTTTGGGACGTCGATCATGGTGGCCGAATCCACGCGCGCCGCCTCGGGCGATCGGTACGAATGGCGGCATCTCGGCGGACTCCGGGTCGTGGGCAAGCAACAGCGGATCGACGTCTTCGAGTTCCTCGGGCGAGCCGGCGACGTCGACGATGCGGTCAAGAAGTACGCCCGCCGCTTCGAGGAGGGCGTGCGGCTGTTCCAGCAAGGGCGATGGGTCGACTGCACCACCCACTTCACGCGGATGCTCGCCCGCCGGCCGGATGATCTCGGGCTGATGCTGTACGTCGATCTGTGTCAGCAGTATCAGCGCTTCGGCCCTCCGGAGGACTGGGCCGGGGAGACACCCCTCACCGAGAAGTGAACGTGGCGCTCAGCCGGGAGGCGGTGCGTATGGAAGTCGATCCCGAGTGCGCACGGGGTGCGAAGAAGCGCGATGCGTTGCGGCGGGCTGGGGGCTCGACCCCGTGCTCGATTGAATCGTGGCCTTCGTGCGTCGTCTCCCGTACCATACGGACCGCCGTGCAATGACAAGTCCCCATGCCGTGCTCGCGACACCGCGAGCACGGCGCGTTATGCCTCTGGGAGGAGAATCATGTCCCCGCTTTCGAACCGACCTTCGTTCCAACCGTCCGTCTCTCTGGCTCTGGCGATCGGCCTGTCGTGCCTGATGGCGGGATGCCTTGTCGCCCAAACGTCCGAGAGGCAGCTGGCCAAACGCATCCTTGACCTCTCGGGCGTCCAGGGGGGGCTTGTGGTGCATGTCGGCTGCAATGACGGCAAGCTGACGACGGCGCTGCACGCGAGCGACAGCTATCTCGTTCAAGGCCTCACCGCGAATCAAGAGAAGCGGAAGGCCGCGCGGGAGCACATCCGCTCACAGGGCGTGTACGGGCCGGTCTCCGTTCGGCACTGGCCCGGTCCCTATCTGCCCTTCGCCGACAACCTCGTCAACCTCCTCGTGGTGCACGACGCATCGGCGGTCGCCCAGGAAGAGATGATGCGCGTCCTCGCGCCCAAGGGCGTGGCGCTCGTTCGAAAGCAGGGAAGGTGGGCGAAGAGCGTCAAGCCACGCCCGAAAGAGATCGACGTCTGGACGCACTACATGCACGACCCAGGCGGGAACGCCGTCGCACACGATTCCGTCGTCGGCCCACCTCGGCACCAGCAATGGGTGGGCAGCCCACGCTGGTCGCGGCATCATGACCATATGGGCAGCATGAGCGCGCTGGTGTCGACGGAGCAGCGGATCTTCTACATCCTGGACGAGGGGCCGACGTCCTCGATCGTCCTTCCGCCCCAGTGGAAGCTCATCGCGCGAGACGCCTTCAACGGCACCGTCCTCTGGAAGCGGGCGATCAAAGAATGGCACACCCATCTGTGGCCGCTCAAGAGCGGGCCCGCCATGCTGCCGCGTCGCCTGGTAGCGGTGGACGACACCGTGTATGTCACGCTCAGCATCGACGCGCCACTCACGGCCCTAGACGCCGCGACGGGCAAGACGAAACACACCTACGAAGGGACCAAGGCCACAGAGGAGATCCTCTTCGTCGACGGCGTGCTCTATCTCGTCGTGGCCGATCCTCCGCCGAGCCGGCCGGAATACCGGACCGTCCGTGACGTCCGCCGCGCCGTGAGCGATCGCCGTTGGTCGGGCGGCGACAAGACGGTGATGGCCGTCCGCGCCGACAGCGGAGAGATCCTCTGGAAGAGGCAATCGTGGGTCGTGCCCGTCACGCTGTCGGCCGACAAGCAGCGCGTCTACTTCCACGACCGCAAGAAGATCGTCGCACTCGATCGTGCAAGCGGCGAGATCGCCTGGGAATCCGAACCCGTACCGGTGTGGAAGGGAATCCTCTCCTGGTTCGCGCCGACGCTGGTAGTGCATGACGATGTCGTACTGTTCGCCGGCGGCGAGAAGATGATTCCCCACCGCGGCGGCAAGGACACGATGACGGCTCTCTCCGCCAAGACAGGCAAGAAGCTCTGGACAGCGGATCATCCGCCTTGCGGATACCAATCGCCGGAAGATCTCCTCGTGGCCGACGGACTGATCTGGAGCGCGGCAACGACCAGCGGTGGCTATGACGGCGTATTCCAGGGCGTCAACCCGAGGTCCGGGGATGTGGAGGTCCGGTTCCCGCCGGACGTCGAGACGTACTGGTTTCATCACCGGTGCTATCGCTCGAAGGCGACGGATCGATATGTCCTCACGTCCCGCACCGGCATCGAATTCGTCGACATCAAGAACAAGCAGTGGCTGATCCACCACTGGGTCCGCGGGGGCTGCCTCTATGGCATCATGCCATGCAATGGCATGGTGTACGCCCCGATGCACGACTGCGCGTGCTACCCGGAGGCCAAGCTGTTCGGCTTCAACGCGCTAGCCCCGGAGTCTCCGTCTCGCACGAACCCACCCCCAATCCCCGATCAGTGGCGGCTCACCAAAGGCCCCGCGTATGGGAAGATCGCCGCGAAGGGCGCCGACGGCTCCGGTCACGATTGGCCGACATACCGTGGTGACGCCGCCCGGAGCGGACACATGAGGCATGCACTCCCTGCCTCGCTCGAGCCCGCTTGGACGAAGGACCTCGGAGGGCGTCTCAGCGCGCTCGCCGTGGCGGACGGCACGCTGTTCGTCGCCAAGGTCGACACCCATACGTTGCATGCCTTGAGCGCGAAGACGGGCGAACCGCTCTGGAGCTTCACCGCCGACGCTCGAATCGATTCCCCGCCGACGGTCCATGAGGGCATGGTGCTGTTCGGCTCCCAGGACGGTTGCGTCTATTGCCTTCGCGCGTCGGACGGGGCGCTGGTCTGGCGGTTCTGGGCGGCCCCCTCGGATCGCCAAATCGTCGCCTTCGAACAAGTCGAATCGCTCTGGCCCGTTCACGGCACCATCCTGGTCGAGGACGGTTCGGCGTACTTCGTCGCGGGGCGCTCGGTGTTCCTCGACGGAGGCCTGCGGCTCTATCGCCTCGAGGCAAAGACGGGACGTGTGATCTCCGAGAACGTCCTGGACAGCGAGGACCCGACCACGCACAAGAGTCTGCAGGACCGAATCCAAGTGTTGAACATGCCCGTCGGTCTGCCGGACATCCTCTCGACCGACGGCGAGCGTCTCTACATGAAGTCCCAGGTATTCGACGTCAACGGGAAGCGGACCGCATTGGGTCCGCATTCGGGTGACCCGGCCAAGCAAGGGGCCGTGCAGCGCGGCGAGACCGCTCACCTGTTTTGCCCCACGGGGTTCCTCGACAGCGCGTGGTTCCACCGATCCTACTGGGTCTACGGGCGAAGCTTTGCCGGCGGTCATGCCGGATACTACCAAGCAGGAAAGCACGCTCCGGCCGGTCGGATCCTCACCTTCGACGACTCCCGCGTCTACGGCTACGGCCGCAAACCGCAGTACTACCGTTGGACGACGCCCTTAGAGTACCACCTCTTCGCAACGACCAAGCAGCCGCCCGCCGCCACGCAGCCGGCGCGGAAGCCCGCCAAGGGCTCGGTCGTCTACGTCGAGAAATCACCCAGCCAGGACCCCACGGGGAAACCGCTGGCGGTCGAGGCCTGGGTCAAGGCCAAGAAACCCTCCGGCGTCATTTTGGCGCGGGGCGGTCCGGCGCACGGCTACGCCCTCATTCTTGAGAAGGGGCATCCGTCCTTCGTGGTCCGGATCGACAACGACGTGTGCGCCGTGCAGGCTGAAGAGAAGGTCGTCGGCAAGTGGGTGCATCTCGCGGGCGTACTCACGCCGGAAAAGAAGCTCGAGATCTACATCAACGGCAAGCTCGCCAATACCGCCAAGGCGAAGGGCTTCATCGTCTCGGATCCCCATCAGCCCATGGAGATCGGCGCCGACGAGCAAGGCGGCGTCGGGAACTACAAGAGCCCGCATGGATTCACGGGCATCATCGACGAGGTCCGGATCTTCTACGGTCCCGTCACCGCGGAGGAGATCCGTGCCCACGCCGAACGACCGGGCGAGACGGACGTGAAGCAGGCAAAGGTCATCGCCTCGTATTCTTTCGACAAGGGCAAGGCAAGGGACGGCTCGGGGAACAACAACCACGGCAAGGTCGAGAACACGGTTGGCGTGACGGGGAAGGCGGGCTATGCCCTCTCCTTCAAGGGACGGACCCAACCGCGGGGGCTTCGGCACCTCGTGAAGTTCGACTGGTCCACGGACGTGCCGCTGATCGTGCGGGCGATGCTGCTCGCGGAAAACACACTCTTCATCGCCGGCCCGCCGGATGTCGTGAACGAGGACAACGTCCTGCGGAACCTGTCCGGCCCGGACATGGAGAGCAAGCTGGAGCAGCAGCGCGCGGCCGTGTGGGGCAAGAAAGGCGCTCTGCTCTGGTCCGTCTCCGTCGAGGACGGCGAGAAGCGGAGCGCGTGTGGTCTGCCGTCGCCACCGGTCTTTGACGGGATGGCCGCGGCCGATGGCCGCCTCTACATTGCGCTGGAGAACGGACAAATCGTCTGCATGGGCGAGTGAGCATCTCGCGGCGACTTGCGACAGGTCAGGCAAGCCGATACGATTTGAGTTTATCCCGCCTCTCAGATCCGTTTCCGATTTTCGTCTTCTGATCTGATGGGCTCGCGTACACACGGCATGCCCGCGCCGGTTCGTGGGGATGACCGCACCGGTCGACCTGGGCGTCAGGTTGGCTTCGAAACTCGTCTCTTATGTGTAGGAGAAGGACGTGAAGCACGTTACAGTCACATGCATCCTCGCGACGACGCTCGCCTCGGTCCCAGTGCTCGCCGCCGAGGGAGACAAGGCGAAGGCGCCGAAGGCCGACGCCAAGCAACCCGAGCTGAGCACGATCGACAAGGTCAGCTACGCCATCGGCATGCAGATCGGCAAGGCCGTCGACGGCATCAACCTCAAGATGCTCACCCGCGCGATCCAGGACATGCAGGCGGATCGCAAGCCCCTCATCGACGAGGCAACGGCCCGGCAGGCCATGATGGCATGGCAGAAGGAAAAGATGGCCAAGATGAAGGAGAAGGACGCGGCCGTCGCAGTGAAGAACAAGAATGAGGGCGAGACGTTCCTGGCCAAGAACAAGGAACGTGAGGGCGTCGTCACACTGCCGAGCGGCTTGCAGTACGAGGTCGTCAAGAAAGGCGAGGGGCCGAAACCGTCCGATGCCGACCGCGTCAAGGTTCACTACAAGGGCACGCTGATCGACGGAACGACGTTCGACAGCTCCTATAAGCGCAACAAGCCGGCCGTGTTTCCCGTTCGCGGCGTCATCAAGGGCTGGACCGAAGCGCTCAAGCTCATGTCCGTCGGGTCGAAGTGGAAGATCTACGTACCCGCCGCGCTCGCCTACGGAAAGGAACGACGCGGACCGGACATCGGCCCGAACTCGACGCTGATCTTCGAGATGGAGCTGCTCGGCATCGAGCCGCCGGCCCCGAAGAAGCTGCGGATGCCGACGCCCAAGAAGTAGCCCTCTCGGCGAACGGGCAAGACCAGGGTGTGCCATGAGGCTCGCGGACAAGGTCGCGATCGTCACGGGGGGTGGAACGGGCATCGGCGCGGCCTCGGCCCTGCGTTTCGCGCAGGAGGGCGCCAAGGTCGTCGTGGCGGGTCGTCGTCCCGAGCCGCTGGAAAAAGTCGTTGGGCGAATCGAGGAGGGCGGCGGTGAGGCCACGGCGGTCTCCGCCGACGTGGTCCAGGTCGACGACTGCCGCCGGATCATCCGCGAGACCGTGGAGCGGTTCGGCGCCCTGCACGTCCTCTTCAACAATGCCGCGCAGACCCACCTCCAGAAGCCCGTGGCCGAGATGCCCGTCGAAGAGTGGGACCAGTGCATCGACGCCACGCTCCGCAGCGTCTTCCTGATGAGCAAGTTCGCCGCGCCCGAGAT
>CAZKCX010000345.1:0-7351 GCA_964550865.1 uncultured Planctomycetales bacterium | reverse complement strand
GGCCTATCCGGAACTCCGCCTTGTGGTGATCATGCACAACGACCGCATCAGCTATGCCGAGACGTTCGACAAGGCGCTGCAGGGCACCTTCCAGGAAGGGACGACGAGACCGGCGACGTTGCCGGGCGCGCCGACGCGGTCGATCGCGGGGACAACGCAGGAGTTGATCCGGCGGGCCGGCCAAGCCTTCGACGATTACGTGCGCCTCACCGGCGAGAAGAAGTTCGGCGAGGCCTCCCGTGCGCTGAGCGAACTCCAGGGTGCATTGGAACAGCTCAGGGAACAGTCGTCTCGGAAGAGGTCGGCGGGGTCGACGCCGTGAGGATGAGACGGAATGGAGTGAAGTCATGTACCGAGACCGAAGAGAGGCCGGCCGAGAGCTGGCGAAACACCTCGATGCCTATCGTGACAAGGACGCCCTGGTGCTTGCGCTTCCGCGCGGCGGCGTCGAGGTCGGCTATGAGATGGCCGAGGATGTGGTCTGTCCGATGACGCCGTCTCCGTTTCGCGCGATCGGCGTGTGGTACGGCAACTTCGAGCAGACTTCGGACGAGCGCGTGATCGAGCTTCTGCGACAGCGACGGCTCCAAGCGGCCCGGCAAAGCTGAGCGGATAAAGGAAGGACGAACCGATGGCGTCACAAGCAACGGTCAGACCATTGCACCTGTCCGCGGGAGACGTCACGCTCTCGGCAGACCTCGCGCTGGCGGACAGTCCAACTGGGCTCCTGGTCTTCGCGTACGAAAGCCGGAGTAGCAGCAGCCCTGGTCGACGCGGATGGCGTCGACCAGGACGTTGCATTCCAGCGCCGCCACGATGTCCTCGGCGATGACTTCATCCGAGAAGCGCTCGGTCGGCACCACGCCGCGTTCGTTCTACTTCACCTCGATTCGCTTGCGCTTGCTCTCCTCGGCCTGCGGCATCTTGAGGTGTAGCACGCCTTCCTCGAGCTTGGCATCAACATTGGACTCGTCGACGGCCGTGGGGAGCGAGAAGGCCCGCTCGACACGGGTGTAGCGCCGCTCGCTCAGATGACGCGTCCCCTTCTGCTCCTCAGGCTTTCGCTCGGCGGTGATTCGTAGAACGCCATTGTCAGTCGACACGTCGATCTCGTCGCGCTTGAAGCCCGGCATCTCGGCATCGACGATCAAATTGCCGTCCTCCTCGCGGATGTCCACCGGGTAGATTCCCGTCATCTCCTCCGCTGCGGACTCTTCCGGCCACCACGGCGTCAGGAAACGATTCATGAGTCGCTCCATGGGCGCGTAGGTCTGTTCCCAATCGGGTCGTCGTCTTCGTACGAGTGCAGGTAGCATCGTGCCCATCCTTCCTTCCGGCTGCTATTGACTCGTGGTCCCCGTGAACGGCCGGTATCGTTCCCGGGGGGCCGGCTCACTTCCAGCCTCACGTTGTACGTGAAGGCTGGTTGGATTCTGCCCATCCCAAGACTCTACAAGACGCGCGCGACATAAGCCTGAACTTAGAACGGAATGAATCCCTGCTAATCGACGATCAGGAGCGCCGGCTCGCCTGTCAGCCAGGCTCGAGCCGGCGAAGGTCCTTACGCAGATGTCGTTCGATGTGGGAAAACCGCATCGGCGCCGAGCTCGCTGACGGGCGGTTCGCCGGGTGGGTCGTCCTGCAACAGGATTCGGCCGAGCCGTCGAACGCTGACGACGGCCAGCCGCGGTCCATCGGCGAGCAGGATCTCTGCCTTCCAGTGCTCGGGTCGTTCTCGAGTTTGGCCGTAGTATTCGAACCGACCCGTCATGCCGAAGTGGAAGACCGGCCAGGGCCTGTGATCAAGAACGAACCAGAGGTACTTCCCCTTCCGGGCGACGGCCTCGACCCGTCGCCGTCGAAGGGCCGAGGCGAATCGGTCCGGTGCGACGTCGTCGAAGACCTGGCGATCGCGTACGACGTGGATGTCGGTGATGATCTTGCCGCCGATGCGATCCTGGCACTCGCAACGGGCGGCCTCGACCTCGGGGATCTCCGGCATGGGCACCTCGGACACAGCTGCTGAAACACCAGTGAACCGCCCCGATTAGATGACAGAGGATCCTCAGAAATCATTGGCCCCCGGCGCCGCCATCGGGGACCGACAGCGGGGCCGAAGAGGCCGTGCCCGCTCAAACTCCCGATGCTCGCTGCGCCAAGGGCTAGCGCGCAAATGCCCAGAACGCGGATTAAGTTCGGCCAATGTCGATTTCATGCCCTTCTCACTTCACGGAGAACAGTATCAGCGGTGGCGAGGGTCGCCCAGGGGGCCCAGAGCACCCGCCCGCACAAGGTGGAGTTGGACAAAGAAGGGCTCCTTCTACTCGATGGAGGCACCGCATGGCCGCACGCGGGTCTCTCGATTCGCGTTGCGGCACCGGGAGGTCGGCATGCTGAGATTGATGATCAACGGGTTCGGACGGATCGGGCGGGCCGCGTTCAAGATCGCTCTGGAGGAGGGTGTCGACGTTGCGCGGATCAACGACGTGGTCGACACCGAGACGCTGGCCTACCTGCTTCGATACGACTCGGTGTACGGCGTCTATCCCCACGACGTGGAGGCGTCCGAGACCGAGCTCCGTGTCGGGGAGGCTAGGATTCCGGTGAGTAGCGAGAAGTCTCCGAGTGATTTGCCTCACGGAGACGACGGCGTCGATGTGGTGCTCGAGGGCGAGCGGCGGCGGAGAACATCGTACCGACCACGACGGGCGCGGCCCAGATGATCGGGAAGATCATCCCAGACCTGGAAGGCAAGCTGGATGGGATGGCCCTACGGGTACCGATCCCTTGTGGCTCCATCACAGATCTCACATGCGAGGTGAAGTCGTCGACGACCGTTGACGAGGTCAAGCGTGCATTTCACCGTTACGCCGAAGAGCGCGGAAACGGCGTTCTGGCGATCGCGCCCGCTCCGTTGGTTTCGCGCGACATCGTGAGAAACCGGCACAGCTGCATTCTGGCGTCCGAGCACACGAACGTGATCGACGGCCGGCTCGTCAAGGTGATGGGCTGGTACGACAACGAATGGGGCTTCTCGGCCCGGCTGCTGGACATGGTCCAACGGATGGCGTGACGGTCGCGCCTTGCGCGTCGGTCGGCCGGCGCAGGGGTCATGCGGTGACGTCCGTGCCCGGGCAGTCTCATGAATTCTGTGCTCACGCAGCGCCCATACGGGCCTAGGTGACGAGAATGAACAGGACGGCGAAGACGACCCCGGCCGCGAAGAAGGTCAGCGTGGAGGCGCGATTCTCCTCTTCAACTTGAGGCAACAAGTGCGAGGCCGACACGTAGAGCAGCGCACCTGCGGAGGCGGCCAGCATGCCTCCCAGCAGGGCATCACCGGCCTCGGCGGCGAACGGATACGCGATCAACGCGCCGAGCGGGGTCGTCGCCCCGGCCGAAAGGAAGGCATACGTCCAGGCCTCTCGTCCGCGAAACCGCCCGCGCTGCAGGGCCACATAGACTACGATCCCCTCCGGGATCTCGTGAAGAACCATGCCTGTCGCCGCAAGGACGCCTGTAAGGATACTCACAGAGAACGTGACGCTGTAGATGCACCCATCGATGAAGGAGTGCAGTCCGATGCCGAGCATGGGAATGAGTCCGAGGGGTGCGGTGCCGTTGTCCCCGGGGCAGAGATAGAGGTGCAGCAGACGATTCAGCAGGCATAGCGCCAAGAAGCCCACCAACATCAGTGCCGGTGCCGAGGCATTCATCCGCAGCGCCTTCGGGGCGATGTGCAACAGCGACACCGTCAACAGCAGACCCGCGGCGAAGGCGACGAAGAAGATCGAGCGATTGCGCGCCCACGCTTCATGCTTGCTGATCAGATGGATCCCGAAGGTGGTGACGGCACAGGCCAGTAGGCTGAACAGCATGACGACTGCGAGGGTCGTGTCGAACATCCGATTGCTCCGCTGGCCGTGCGGCCCCACATCATTCGCGGGAGGTGGGCGGTTCGTCGGGAATCGCCGCTGTTCGCCTGGCGGCTCGGAATGACGCCCGCGGCGCCTTCCGAGTGCCGAGCCTCGTCTGTCGGCGACGTGGCCGTACGTACTTTGGAGGACACGGGCACGCAGAAACGTCATAGGCGGGCCTGGCGACATCCAAGAAAAGGGCGGTCGGAACGAGCACGCTACCGCAGCAAGAAGAAAGGAATTCCTCTTTCGCCGTGACGCACTCTCATGCCCATGAGGAACACCCGGGGGGAATCGAGCGGTCGGCCAGCCGTAAGCGGCTGACGATTACGCTGATCATGGTGGTGGCCTACATGATCGCCGAGATCATCGGCGGCTGGCTCACCAACTCCTTGGCGTTGCTGGCGGACGCGGGGCATATGCTCTCCGACGCGGCCGCACTCGGGCTGAGCCTCTTCGCTCTTCACATGGCACAGCGGCCGGCGTCGCCGCGGAGCACGTTCGGCTACTATCGGGCGGAGATTCTGGCGGCGCTGGTGAACGGCGCGACGCTCATCGCCATCGCGATCTATATATTCATTGCGGCCTACCAGCGGTTCCTGGAGCCGCCCGAGGTGATGGGTGGGGCGATGACGGCGATCGCCGTGGGCGGGTTGCTGATCAATCTCGCCGGGTTGGTGGTGCTGCATTCGGCACGGGAAGAGAGCCTCAACGTCAAGGGCGCGTGATTGCACGTGCTCGGGGATGCGCTGGGGAGCGTGGGGGCGATCGTCGGCGGCTTTCTGATCTGGGCCTTCGGTTGGCACTGGGCGGACCCGCTGGCCAGCGTGGTGATCGGTTTCCTGATCCTTTATTCGTCCTGGGACCTGCTCAAGCAGAGCGTGTCGGTCCTGATGGAGCAGGTGCCGGGCCATATCGACGTCGACGAGGTTCGAGATGCCATGATGGCCGTCGACGGCGTCGTGGGCGTTCATGATCTTCACGTCTGGTCGATTACGACCGGGCTGGAGTCACTGTCCGCTCATGTGTCGGTCAAAGATGGTGTCCGCCCGATCGACGTCCTGCGCGAGCTCCGCGCCTCCCTCCACAACGAATTCGGCATCGAACACGTTACGCTCCAGCTCGATCCCGAAGGGTTCGAGCAGACGTGCCTCGGGGTATGAGGAGCAAGCATTGTGCGACAGACGCTCACAAAGAGGATCAAAGCCATGAACCGATTTGAAGGGACCGCAACCGATCGTGCCACCTTTCAGCCGAAGGTCGGGTGGCAGGAAGGAACGGCGTGGGGGATATGTCTTGGGGCCGGCTACATCCTCCTGGCGGGGATCCCGGTGGCATTCGCGCTGGTTGCCAAGCAGGGAGCATACGGTCCTGTGTTGGTGGAGCTCGGTCTGGCGGCCGCGCTGCTCGGTTTCGCCCTGCTCTGTCTCCAGATCGTGTTGGCCTCCCGGTTTCACTGGTTGGATCGTCCGTTCGGCCTGGACCGGGTGCTATGGGTCCACAAGGGCGTGGCCCTCGTGGCGGCGGCGCTCTTTGTGTCGCATCCGCTCTTGCTTTCCCTCGGCGTGGGCAACTGGCACCTGCTGGCGTTGGATACGCCGTGGCAGGTCTGGCTCGGCAAGGTTGCGCTGGCAGCTCTGGTCTTCGGCGTCGGATACGCCTTGGCGGTTCGCCTGTGGCGGTTGCAGTACCAGACATGGCGACGGCTGCACAAGTACATCTTCGTTCATAGCATCCTGATCGGCGACGACCTCGAGCGTCCTGCACTGCTGGCGTACTGGTCGGCCTTGTTCGGCGTGGCGGTCCTGATCTTTCTCTGGCGGAACGGCGGGGCCTCGACCTGGTGCCAACGGCGATTCCGTGTGGTCGACGTCCGACCGGCAAGCCACGACACCTACACCATCCGGCTTGAGCCGACCGACGAAAGGGAGTTGCCCGCACGCAACCCCGGTGCGTTCATGTTCCTTCGGCTGCAACGTCCGGGTCGGCCCAGCGAGGAGCATCCGTTTACGATCTCCGCCTCGCCGACGGAGGCGGAAGCCCCGGTCGCCACCATCAAGCAATCGGGCGACTTCACCGACACGATCGATCAGACCCGGCCGGGCGACGAGGCCCTGGTGGAGTATCCGTTCGGCCGATTCAGCTATGTCCATCATGACGGGGAGGGATTCGTCTTCATCGCCGGCGGCGTGGGGATCACGCCGATCCGAAGCATGCTTCGCTGCCTTGCGGACAGCGGCGACGCGCGGACGGCCGTCTTGATCTACGGCAACAAGGCAGAGCGGGACATTCTCTTCCGCCACGAGCTGAGCGAGCTGCCCGACAACGTCCGCGTCGTTCACGTGTTGTCGGAACCCGAGGACGGATGGGAGGGGGAGACGGGATATGTCACGCGGGACATCATCGAGCGGAACGCGGGTGAGTTTCTCGGCTCCGCTGACGTCTACCTTTGCGGCCCGCCGCCCATGATGAAGATGGTGAAAAGGGCTCTGCGGGAGTTGGGCGTGAGCTCGTCTCGCATCCGACAGGAGCGTTTCTCGTTGTAAGGAGCAGCTTCGCGGGTGGGCGGTTGGAGGCGCATCGCTGCACCGAGGTGCTATTCAGGCTCGCCACGTTCATCTCTACCGGAGTTGGCGGCTTCTTCCGCATTGTCGTGGTTGAGCTCACCGGATCTGCGAAGTTGCCAGCGAGCCACGGCCGGACCACTGACCTCAAAGAGGACCGTCGTCGCGATGACGAGCGGCAATACGGATTCGCCGTATTCGGGCATCTCCTCTCGGGCGAGCAGGGCGAAGCCCAGCGCGACACCTGCCTGCGGCAAGATGCAATACCCGATGCGTCTCTGAACGGCCTTCGGCGCCCCGGAGAGCCGCCCGCCGATGTACCCGCCGGCGATTAGGCCGATGGCACGCCCTACGACGTAGGCGGCCCCGATCCATCCGAGCTTGCCCAGGGCGGAGAGGTCGAAGCGGAACCCGGCGAGGATGAAGAACACCGCAAGGAAGGGGTCGCTGACTCCCTCGATCGCATGGAAGGGACGGGCATCGTCGCCCGCGCGCCAGGCAAGCACGGTCCCGATGATCATGGCGGTCAGGAGATACGATACGTCGACGGCCGTGGCAACGCCCGCTGCGAGAAAGACAAAGCCCGCCGCCTCAATCAGGGTCGGCTCGCCGCTGCGGACGCGCCGGGTGATCCACGCCATCGGGAACCCGATGGCGGCACCGAGGAGGACGGCACCTCCGACCTCCCAGACGCCGCGAGCCAGTTGCACCGCGTCCGCGCCGGCTCCCGAGATCGCCTGGGCCACAACGAATAGGACGCTGAATAGGACGACCCCCGCCGCATCGTCGATGGCCACAACGCCCAGGAGGGTATCCGTCAAACCCATCTTCGACAGTCCCATTTTGCATCTTCTTTTCGGTCAGGGACTT
>CAZKCX010000344.1:0-7385 GCA_964550865.1 uncultured Planctomycetales bacterium | reverse complement strand
TGGCCCAGCCGCCCTCGGCTGGGCAGTCTGATGGTTCACGACCGGGCTTCTCACGGCGAAGTGTAGCGAAGCCTGGAGGCGGCCTGCCACACGGGACACCCGTTCTCACGAAGCGCGTAGCCGTTCCTGCCCGCGTGCCGGCCGATGGAGGATTCGGCCCGCCGACTTGTGACATCGACCGATGGACGTCTACAATCCCGCGCATGACCGCCACGGAGCTCCACGCCGCCTTCGTCGAGTCCAGCGTCACGCCCGAGCCGGGTTGCCCGCTGACGGGGTTCATCGCCCGAACCGAACCCAGCCGGGACGTCCACGACGATCTCTTCGCGCGCCTCCTCATGCTCCAACACGGCGGCAAGCGGATCGGCATCATCACCGTCGACATGCTCGGCACGGACATCGCGACGGCCACCGACCTCCGCCGCAAGGTGGCGGCGATCCTCCAGACACCGCCCGCGTGCGTGCTCCTCAACGCCTCGCACACCCATGCCGGACCGGCCACCATCGGCTTGGAGGGCATCGCGCCGCTCCACACCGAGTTTCTCGAAGCCTTCGAGGCCGCGCTGTGCGATCTGGCGCGAGAGGCGATGGTCTCGTTCGAGCCGGCCCGGATCGTGCATCGTCGGGGCGCAGCACCCCATGTCGGCCTCGTGCGGCGATGGCCCGGCCAGCAGCCGGCACCTTATCCGCTGGACGACACCCTCGACGTGCTGACGATCGAACGCGCGGGCGGACCGCCCGCGCTGGGACTGACGGTGACGTTGCCCTGCCACGCGGTGGCCGCCGGGACGACGCTGTCGATCTCGGCGGACTTCCCCGGCGCGATGGTCTGTAAGCTCACCGAGGGACGCCCGGGTCAGGTCATCGCGTTCGCCCAGGGCTGCGCCGGCGACATTAACCCCGCCGCCGGCGTGGTCGACCACGACGCCGCCGAAGTCACTGGGATCCGACTCGCCGAGGCTGTCCGGACGACGCTGGCCCAGGCCGAGCCCACCACGATCGATTCCGGCCCCGTCCGCGCGGCGACGACGCAGGTGCGATTGCCCTTCGGGGATCCCCCGCCTCGGGACGAGCTCCTCGCGCTCGAGGAAGAATCCACGCAGCCCGACGCCGACGCCGCCGACCTGGCGATGGGCACGTTCGCCCGCAAGACGCTCGCGCTCCTCGATGCGAACGATCTGCCCGACGGTGTCGACGTCCCCGTGCAAGTCCTGGCGATCGGGGACGACCCGTGCCTGCGGATCGTCGGCCTCCCCGGCGAATGCTTCACGACATTGGGCCGGGCGGTTCGAGAGGCGTGTCCCCATCCGACGATCGTCCTCGGTTACACGAACGGACTGATGGGGTATGTGGCAGATCGAGCGTCTCACGAAGACGGCGGGTATGAGATCCATAGCGCTCATCGGTACTACTGTCATCCGGCGCCGTATGCCGCCGGCGCGGGCGAAGACCTCGTGGATGCCGCGATCAATCTGGTTCGATCGCTGGGTTGACGCGGCAAACCACCTGTGGAAGGCGGCGACAACGTCGCCGCTTTCGCTTGCCTCGTCGCAGAACCGTGCGCGCGCACGAGAATTCGTGTCCCCCATCGCTGAAGCGATGGGCCACCCACTTCGGGATGGGCCACCCACTTTGGAGTACGGCGACAACGTCGACGCGTTCGTCGTTGCGGAGTGATGTGGAATCCGGTCCTCGTCGATCGGAAGAACCCGTTGGCACCGAGCATCGAAGCTCAAAACGGGCACTGGCTCGTCTCAAGCCGAATCGAGGTGGCCCCGGACGGATTGGCCTCCGGGGAGGTTGACTTCCGTATGCCGTACGATCCTGAACGACCAAGGAGACACCGCATGCCTCTCGTAACGTCCCCCGCACCCCAGTTCGACGCGACGGCCGTCGTCGACGGCCAGATCAAGGAGCTGACCTGGAAGGAGCTCCACGACGGCAAGTGGCTGGTGTTGTTCTTCTATCCGCTGGACTTCACGTTCGTGTGTCCGACGGAGATCATCGCCTTCAGCGATGCCCACGACCGGTTCGCCAAGATCGGGGCAAAGCTGGCCGCCGTCTCCGTCGACAGCCAGTACACCCACCTCGCTTGGACCAACACCGAGCGCGCCAAGGGCGGACTCGGGAAGGTGAACTTCCCACTGATCGCGGACCTGGGCAAGAAGATCGCCCAGGCCTACGACGTGCTGCTTCCAGAGGGCATTGCGCTGCGAGGGCTGTTCATCATCGACCCGGCCGGCACGATCCGCCAGGCGACCGTGAACGACCTGCCCGTGGGCCGCAACGTCGATGAGGTCTTGCGGCTGATCGAGGCCTTCCAGTATGTCGAGCAGCACGGCGAGGTCTGTCCGGCCAACTGGACGCCTGGGTCCGACACGATGAAGCCGGATCCCACCGGTTCACAGGAGTACTTCCAGAAGCACGGATAGTCCGGCGCGACTCACCCGGCGCGATCGAAAACCCGAGGCGAGTGTGGCGAGCGCAGTCGAGCCACCAGGCTCATGCGGCGCGGAGCGACCGCGCGGCAGGAATGCCGCGGCTCGTGCACAGTGATCAACTCGCGTCGCCCTTCTTGGCGCGCTCGAACGGCCGAATCGTTTCGCGCCGCCAGGGGCTCGCGACGTGCGCGTTCTCCTCGAGGATATCCAATAGGGCGTCCACCGCCCGCATGACGACTCGCGTGCAGCTCCGCCGCGTCGTGCGGTCGAAGACCCCACCGGTGTGCTCGCGGCAGTTCACGAAACCATTGACGTCCACAAAGCGGTCACGGTACTCCCGGCTCATCGCCTCCGCGGCGCAGTGACCCCCGCCCAGATCCGTTCGCCCGTGGAGCAGGCCCAGCGCCATCACCCCACCGCTGATTGCCCCGCAGACGTCGCCGCGATCGCCGATGCCCCCGCCGAATCCGCTGCCCAGTCGCACCAGCCGCGGGTCGACCTCCTTTGCCCAGGCCTGGATCCCGAGCAGGAAGACCACTTCACTGCAGTGCCACCCCTCGCCGAACATGCGAGCGGCCTCGCGAACAAGCTCCTTACGCGTGCGATCCTCCTGCCTCACGATGTCTCTCCTGTGCCCGGCCGGCGTGCAGTCCCGAGTTGTTGGGACGTGCTTCAACGACCATCACATTGCGCTGCCGGCATTGTCGGCGGAATCTGCCTCATGTCCAACTCCAGCCAGAGCCGTCCCCTTCGCAGGCCTTGGTGGGTGAAAGGCACAGGCCCCTCGCACGCCTACACAACAACGCGCGCCGGCGGTAGGATACAACCTGCGTCGCCGCAGCGGTCGCATCATGGCCGCACCGGCCACCTCCATCGGGCGTAAGACGAAGACTGCACAGTGGGTCTGAAGGAGAAGCTCGTCATGGCAAAATCCGCTCGTTCGACCACGAAGCACCCCCTCGCCAACGCACCGGTCATCAACGCGTCTCAGCTCGGCGGGATCGAGACGTCCGTCCTGGACAACGGCCCCGGCCGCGGTACCCGCATCGCATGGGTCAACACCGGCGGCGGTCTCCGCTACAAGGTCGTGATCGACCGTGGGCTCGACATCCTCGACGCCGAATTCCTCGGCATGTCGCTCACGTGGCACTCCATGGTCGGCGTCACGGCGCCCTCGTTCGCCTATCACCGCGGGCTGGACTGGCTCCGCTCGTTCGGCGGCGGGCTCGTCACGAGCTGCGGGCCCTGCAACGTCGGCGCGCCCTGTGTCGACGGCGACGAGGAGCTGGGCCTGCACGGGACGCACTCCAACACCGCGGCCGTCGTCGAGTCGATCGAGAACCCCGACCTCCGGCGTGGACGCTACGAGATGCGCATCACGGGCATCGTCCGGACGGCCAAGGTCTTCAACCCGAACGTCGAGCTACGCCGGACGATCCGCAGCCGACTCGGCGAGTCGTCAATCGAAATCGAGGACCACTTCACGAACTGCGGCAACGAGCCCACGCCCCACGGCTGGCTGCTGCATATCAACTTCGGCTATCCCCTGCTCGAGCCGGGCGTGAGCACCTACTGCTACCAGGGCAAGATCTCGCCCCGCGGCGACAGCGTCGAGTGGTACCAGCGCAAGGACTTCCGCCGCGCCGTCAAGCCGACCGCCCAACACAAGGGCGCCGGCGAGGATTGCACCTACGTCGAGCCCAAGGCCGACAGCAAGGGCCGGGCGACCGTCGGCGTCGTCAACGAGAAGCGCGGCTTCGGCGTGAAGGTCGAGTACAACACGAAGCAGTTCCCGCGGCTGGTGAACTGGCAGCACTGGGGACCGGGCGGGAGCTACGTCGGCGCGCTCGAGCCCGTCAACGGCGGGGTCGAGGGCCGTCCCGTCGACCGCAAGCGCGGCTGGATGGATACGCTCAAGCCGGGCGAGACGCGCGACTACAGCTGCCGGATCACCGCCACGAACGACGAGAAGGACCTCAAAGCGCTGTTGAAGCTGACGTAGCCTTGGCCGTGGAAGGGAACTCGGTGTGCCGGCAGATGACCTCGCGCAAGATCCCACAATCCGACGAGGACCTGCTCGCCGAGTGCGAGGTCCAGACGTTCCGCTCGAGCGGCCCGGGCGGGCAGAACGTCAACCGCCGCGCGACGGCCGTACGGCTGCGGCACAAGCCCACGGGCATCACCGTCGTCTGCCAGGACCAGCGTTCCCAAGCCCAGAACAAGCAGCTCGCGATCCGACAGATGCGCCGAAAGCTGCAAGAGCGGTTTCGCCGACGCAAACCCCGCATCCCGACAAAGGTCCCCCGGGCCGCACGCCGGCACCGCCTCGAGGAGAAGCGCCGCCAATCCCAGAAGAAGCAGCTCCGCCGCCGGCCCGGCCGGAACGAGTGAGAGGCAGCAGCGCCCATGTGGAGTGCGCTAGAGCGGCTCACCCGCACTGATGACGGTCACCCGCGCGCGGGGTCGAACGTCCTTCGGGCCTTCGCAGCGGAAGGTGATTTCATTCCTGCCCTGTTCGAGCGTCGGGACGTCGCCGGTTGGTTTGACCTCGGCCTTGAGCGACCCGTTCGGACCGTAGAGCTTGCAGTCCCGTAGCGAGTCGAACTCGAGGTAGCTGCCCGTCGGCATCTCGACCGGAAAGACGATCCGCCCACCGCCGACGGCGATGCTCGGGTGCTTCAGCGTCACGCTCCGCAGCGGCAGCGCCTTGATCGGCCCGAGCCGGACGGTGGCCGCCTTGCCCGGCGGGATGTTGTTGGCCCAAACGCACAGCCCGCGAACATGAGCGTACTTCACGGTCTCCCGGTAGATCGCATAGGCGTTGCCATAGGGCCACGCGTAATCGGCGTGCCGTTCCCCCTCCGGCTCGACCAGTTCGACGTACCGCCAGCCCTCGAAGTCCACATCGACGTAGTGCTCGCCGATGCCGCGGGCAAGGTGATGCGGACACGTGAGCTGGAAGTTTAGCAACGCGCCCTGGCCGTCCCCGTGAATCCACACGCCCATGCCCTGTTGCGTGCTCAGGTTCCGTACCGGCTCGAACGTGCGGCCGAGCTTGGCCCACGTGGCGTTCCGCTTGGCCTTGGCATCTGCGGTAACGGCCAGCCGCGCGCTGGCCTCGCCGACCCTCTTGACGTTCGTGTCTCGCGAGAGCGTCGCCTTCACCCCGCCGGCCGCCGCCCGCTCGGGCAGCGCGTCCGGCTCCGCTGGGTCGAGGAGGACGACGCCGTCCTTCGCGTCGTACGGCTCGACGGAGAAGAGCGCCTCGATCCGCAGCTTGATGGGCTGCGCCTTGTGCGGATTCTCCACGGACCATGTGTTCGATGAGTCATCGAGGCCGCAGACCTTGTGCTTGTCGTAGTGCATCTGCCGCAACCGCCACTTCCCGGCCGTATCTTGATAGAGGTGGAAGTCCTTGCCCGGCTCGCGGAGCGTTGCGCGGATCACCTCGCCGAAGTACTCACGATGCCGTAGGTTCTCGTATTGCCGAATGATCCTCGCCAGACGGTCGTAGACGGGCACGCGCTCGATCTGCCCCGGTCCGATGCCCATGATCGACAGCCCCGCGCCCGTCCCGATGCACTTGCAGCAGAGGTACTCGATGTCGTCGGAGAAGGTCGGCTCGCCCTGATGGCCCGTCCAGGTCTTGATGGCCCACCAACCCAAATGCCCGGGCAGGAACTGCTTGGCGAGCACCTCGTTTGCCTTGGCGTGGATGTCGATGAACTTCTTATGGCTGCGGGTCGGGTGGTCCCACGCCCCCATCCGCGTCCGCACACACCACAGGTGATGGTGGAACGTGCTCATCTCCATGACGGCGGGTTTGTTCAGACGCCTGCAGACCTCATAGACGTACTTCGATCCGTAGTGCCAGCCGTTCTCGCTACCGCCGAGAATGCCCTCGCCGTCGAGCGCGTCCATGTAGATCATGTCGAATCCGCAGGTGTTGTAGGCCTCGGCCGTCTTGGCGGCGACTTCCGTCAGTAACGTGCCCTCGCCGTCCGGTGAGAACAGGCCGAAGCATTCCTTGAGATGATGCGCCTTCGCCCCGGCGCTGTGCGCCGCGGGGTTCGTACCGCACGCCCCGCGCTTGCAGCCGGTGAACGCGTAGGGCCGCCCCTTCTTGACCCCGCCGAAGGTCACCAGCTCTTCGTCGATCATCAGCGTGACGCTGTTGCGGACGAAGAAACCCGTCGTCGTCGAGACATCCGACGTCGGCTCGTTCACGGTGAGCGTCGTCGCATCGGCGGCGATCGGCTCGGCCAGCGTGAACGACCGAAACTTGCCCAAGCGCGGATCGGGCTTGGGCGTGACCCACGGGCAGTCCTTGGCAATGAAGAAGGCGTACGTATGCAGACCGGCCTTGATGCCCGCGGCGTGCAGCTTGTCGATCGTGGCCTTCAGGCTCGCAAAGCCCTTCGGGTACGTCTTCGGGTTCGGGCGGCAGTCGCCGAAGCGGAACGACCGCCCGCCGTGAAAGTCGATCTGATTGATGCCGAGATCCTTGGCCAGCTTGATCCACGCGTCGGCCGTCTGCTCGTTGAGCCCGCCGAAATTGAACAGGTACGAGCCGCGATTGATCTTGGCGTCCATCGCCCACGGGCCGCCGATGTTCGACTTCGGCAGATCGGGCGCATCGGTGACCACCTCCTGCAGGACCTTGCGAAGCTCACCGGGCGGGCTGGCAGCCAGCGCCACACGCGCGCCGGCAAAACCGAACCGAGCATAGCACATCGCCCGCAGACGGCGTGTGGGCTGCGGGATTTGCGTCACGTTCGTCTGGAGGTTCAACGCCAGTGCGCACGCGACGAACGACTCGCTCGTCTCAGCCCCCGACTTGAGCATGACGTCGACGAACGTGAACCGCTCCACGCCCTCGCCCTGCACGTTCTTGACCTCGACGACGAGGTACCGTTCGTGCGGATCGAGCGCGAGCGTCGCCTT
>CAZKCX010000343.1:0-7414 GCA_964550865.1 uncultured Planctomycetales bacterium | reverse complement strand
GCAACGTGACGATCGCTGAGGTCACGTGAACCGTGCGATCACTTGCTTGCGAAGTGCCCCTCTCGCGGGCTGAGGGCATGCCGCTCGATTGCGTGATCAATACGGACAACCTGCATACCATCCCGAAGGACCGTCTGCGACAGCGGATCACACAGCTTTCCGGCGAGAGCCTGTTTCGATTGGACCAGGCACTGCGCCATTCGCTCGGTCTTGAGTAAGCGGCCGGAAGGCTCCCGTCCGGGCCGAACCAAGCCCATGTATCACCATGAACGGTTTTCCGGGCCAACGGAATGAGCGACGGAGGGAGCAGCCTCAAGACCACTCCCTCCGTTCGTAGTATTGCTCAGACGTTCCCAGTGGCACTCTGCCCCAACGGCCCCACGTGATGCTCGAACGTCTCCTTGAGGACCTTGGCGTCCTCCTGCGGCGCCTTGTTCAGCACGCAGACCGTCAGCGCCCGATCGAACGCGTTGCCCCGCACCAAGCGGGCGCAAGGGGCCAGCAGACGCCGGGTCGTGACCACCGTAGTGAGCTGCTCCTCGGCGTGGGCCTTTCGGAGATCTGCCACGGCCTTGACGATGCACTTGAGCAGGTCCTTCTTGAGCGAGGGGTGCCGTGTGTGGAGCAGCTCGACCTCGTGCTTCTCCGGCAGGTAGTCCAGGTGCACGACGACGTCCCAGCGGTCGATCCAGCTGAAGTTCAGCACGTTCGTGCCGCTGGCGTACAGGCCTGAATCGCAGCCGAAGCCTAACGTGTTGGCCGTGGCCACACGTAGCATGGGCATCTTGCCCATGGGTGCGAACGGGCGGAGCGCCCATGCGAACTCGCGGCCGGGCTTGCCGCGGCGAAGCGCAGCCAAAACGGGACACGTGTGTGAGGGACCGACTGGACTCACGGGCGAGACGCCCGTGCTACGGGGCGCGATGTCCTCACCCGTGTCGGTCAGCAGCAGGTGGCCGGTGGGCTCGAGGACCTGCTGGAGGATGAAGCCGACCTCAGGCTGCATCGCGTCGCACTCCTCGAGCTGGAGGATGTGGCCGTGCTCCATGGCCATCGGCAGGATGCCCCTGACGAAGACAGTCTGGCGGGACTCGTTGACGCCTCCAGTGGCCGACGAAGTCCGCGACGCTGGTCTCGCCGTTGAGCGAGACGCGGCGGACGGGGCGGCGGGAAGGGTCCCACACATGAATGCGTCCCGAAGGGACGCCGGAAGCTCTGCCGCGGCTTAGCTCTTGCGAAGCCGGGTCTTGCCGCGGCGTAGCTTTGGCGAAGCCGGGTCCTCGACGACGTTCAGCAATCCCTCGTAGCCGGGATGCCTCTTAGCGAACGCAGCGGCCACGTCGAAATCCGAGAAGGCCACGTGGCCCATCTCATGGTCCAAGAAGCCGACGACCATCCGCTCAAGTGGATCGCTCATCGGCTCCGGCAGCGACGGCAACACGATGACCTTGCCGTTCGTGGTTGCGTTGTCGCCCCGGCAGATCACGTCGACGCCGAACTGCTCGGTCGGCGTCGCTGGCCGCCGGCCAAGGGCCGGCCGCTGAAGCCGCGCCGTTGGAGCCGGCCTTCGAATGGGTTGCCAGTCATAGCTCTCCTGCTTCTGCGATGCGCATAGAAAAAGGGCCATGCCCGCGGCATCGCTCATCGCGGGGATGGCTAAAGTATGGATTTCAGGCTCTAGCGTCCTGCGCCACCAGCCCGAGTAACCTCAAGACATCCCATCCGCCCTCCAGTCCGCAACGCCCCTGGTGCAACTCCCACCCCGCGCCGGACCCAACCAAGGCCTATCCGCCACCAGATGCGGAGACTCAAACCGCAACTCAATAACAGGACAGCAATAGTCCTTGACACGAGTGGGGGGGGGGTAGAATGCTGGCCTCACACGCATTGGAGGGGTCCAAGCGCGGGCAACCGCACGCGGTGGGGACGAGAGGCGTTCCCTGGGAGTCAATGTATCTTTGCGGTTCTGGGGTTGAGGAGGCGATCCATGTGGGTGCGAGGTTGCATTCTGTCGGTGGGCATGCTGTTTCTCATAGCTTCGCAGGGCTTGGCCATCGAGCGGCACGTGCCGAGTGAGTACGCCACGATCCAGGCGGCGATCGATGCGTGTAGCGACGGCGACGAGGTCATCATCCCCCCGGGCACGTACACGGGCGACGGCAATCGTGACCTCGACTACGGCGGCCTAGCGATCACGGTGCGCAGCACCGACCCGAATGACCCCAACGTAGTCGCCTCAACGATCATCGATTGCGAGGGAACTTGGGCCGACCCCCATCGCGGTTTCCACTTCCACAGCGGCGAAGATCCGAACTCCGTCCTTTCCGGGATAACCATTACGAATGGACATGGCTTCACCTGGGGCGGGGGAATCTACATCGAGAATAGCAGTCCCGCCTTGACCAAGTGCACGCTCAGCGGAAACACAGCCACAGGTTCGGGCGGGGGAATGTCCCTCGAGAACAGCAACCCGACAGTAGCTGATTGCGTGTTTAGCGGAAACGAGGCGTATCAGGGGAGCGGCGGTGGGATGTGCAACGTTTGGAACAGCAACCCTGTCGTGACGAACTGTAGGTTTAGCGACAATGACGCGGAGCACTCAGGGGGGGGAATCTGTGGGGGAAACCCTACGGTGACGAACTGCACGTTCAGCGGGAATCGGGCGTTTTCCAGTTACGACGGCGGCGGGGGGATGTATGGGGGCAACGCTACGGTGACCAACTGCAAGTTCGTCGGCAACTGGGCGGCGTGGTTAGGGGGCGGAATGTACGTGGGCGATGCGGCGGTGACGAACTGCACGTTCACCGTTAATGAAGCGTCTGTCGCTGGGGGCCTATGCTGCGGCAGCGGGTCGACGGTGACGAATTGCGTGCTCTGGTCCAACGTGGCGGCGATTGCCGAGGCGCAGATTTGGGGCTCAACGTGCCTAACCTACAGCTGCATCGAGGACTGCAGCGCCTACTGCTCTGATCCTAATAACCACAACGTCGGTGATGATCCATGCTTCGTCGATCCTAGTGTCGGAGACTACCACCTCTCGGCCCACTCTCCCTGCATCAATGCTGGCGACCCCAACGGTGACTACACGGATCAGATAGACATCGATGGCGAGCCGAGGGTCGTCGGGAGCAATGTCGACATGGGCGCGGATGAGTTCGCCTGGGTCTTGACGCTGGACGTCAGGGGCAATGACAAGGGCGAGGCGATCGTCGATCCGAACGACATGTACTACGAGCCGAATGCCGTCGTGACACTCTATGCTCACGCCTACGAAGGCAAGGGGTTCTTCGGATGGTCCGGAGATGTCCCCGCAGGTCAGGAGCAGCACAACCCCCTGACCATCACGATGGACACCGACAAGGACATCACGGCCACGTTCAAGTGCGGTTTGGGCACAGGCCCATTGCTCCCGATGATGCTCGGCGCGCTGGGCCTGTTCGTTGTGGCGCGCCGTCGGCGATAAGCACAAGACCTATTTGACCCCGCAGTTGCATAATTCGTCCATATCATGAGCGGCGATGAGGGAAATAGGGGACAGTCACGAATGGCACTGCCGTTTTTGTTTTGGCGCGGTGCCATCACGGAGGCGGGAATCCGATTTTCGGAATCCTTGCCCTGCGCCGGCGTCTTGCATCCGCCGTGTGCGGATGCGATCATGTTTTAGGCCTTCCTTGGCCGATGATCTTTATGGCCCTCCTTGGCTTGGTTGCTCGACGAAGCCAGGGAGGGCTTTGTCATGGGTACGCTAGCCGCTTCTCGGACGCCTCACAAGAGTCCCTTTGACGTCGTTGCCAAGCCGTTCGCCCAAGGTCAAGGCCTGCGTTTCGCCGAGGTCCTGAACATCGGCCACGGCGACCGCGTCGGCAACTACATCAGCCTGCACACCAAGCCGGAGCCGAAGAAACCCTGGCGAAAGCAATGGCCACTGCTCAAGGAGCAGAACGCACACAGCATGATCTGCAACAACGCCGCGCGGACGATCACGGGCCATGTCAACGGTACGCCGTTTCCCGAAGGCCCGAACGTCGGCAACAACTACAAGGGCGAGCATCTCAAGCTGGTCGATGCGGCCGCGATGGACTTCCGCCCGCTCGCTGGCTCCCCCCTGATCGATGCGGGGCGCAAGATCCCCGGCATCACTGACGGATACCAGGGCGAGGCCCCGGACGTCGGCGCGTACGAGTTCGGCGGCGAGCGCTGGACGGCGGGCATCACGTGGAAGCCGTGATCGACATCCACCTACGTCCGCGCAGGATGGCGCGACCAGGCGTTGGCGAGCAGACTGTCCACGAGGATCTGCAGCAAGTGGAACAGCACGCAGGGGACGACGGCCGTGGCATGGGCGGGAAAGTACGTGATCGCCACGAACACGCTGATGGGGATCGTCTTCTGGCTCGCGACGATCGTCAGCGACCGGAGCGCCGCGTCGCCGAGTCGCAGCGCCCGGCCGGCCGAGTAATTCACCCCCAGCATCACGACATGCAGCGAAACCGCCACGGCCCCGACGTGCGCGATGAGTTGAAGGCCGTTGCCCCAAAGCTCCCCCGCCCCGCGGGACACCGCGATGAAGATCATCAGCACGATGAGAACGACGTTCAGCACCTTGAGCACTTGCTTGAGGCGGTCAATCCACTCCTTAAGCGGTCGACGCAACAACTGCCCGATGATCGTCGGCAGGATGATCAGGTAGGCCAGCTTCAGCATCATCTGCGCGACGGGCAGCTCGACGCTGGTCGCCAGGCCCAGCCCCACCTGCAGGGCGATCGGCATCAGCAGGACGGCCGTCATGCTGCAAACGACCGTGATCAGAATCGCCAGCGCCGTCGACCCCCCTGCCAGCGTTGAGAGAACGATCCCGCTGGCCAGCGTGGTCGGACACGACGAGACGACCATCAGCCCGACGAACTCGCTCGGGCCGAGGGCGAAGACCTTACCGGCGACGAACCCCAGCACGGGGAAGATCCCGCTGACGGCGAAGACGGCGTAGACGGGTGCGCGAAGGTTGCTGACCTCGCGGAGGAACTGCCCGGTCTCCAGCGACATCCCGCTGAAGATGAACACGGTGAAGATGATGACGGGCATCGCGCCGAGTTCCTGTAGGCGCAGGCCCGGCTGAGGGGCTCGCACGGCCGCGGCCGCCGCCAGGACGATCCCGATCGTCAGCAAGTTCCGAAGGAGGAACTCGCCGAAACGAGCGATTGCGGAAGGGGTTACGTTCGTTTTCGTGGACCCGTTGGACAACGAAGAAGACTCCGTCCTATAACACGTTGAGGGCTCATTTCGGGCGGGTTCATCTAACCGGTGCAGGGGGTCTTCGTCAAACGAGGCGATGGGACCGGAGCTGGAACGCCGATGGAGCGGGTCCCGCCGGCGGGAGTGTTTTTGGTCCCAAAAACTACTGGACTCATGGGGGCATCGGGTCCGATAGAAAGCAATGTGCCGCCCGCGGAGGGACCGCCTTCGCGTGCGGCACGACTCGCCTTACGGGAGGAGTCCGAACATGCGACGGGGTAAGTCGACCACCTTGAGCAAGGTCCTGCTGGTTCTGTGCACGCTTACCGTGATGAGTGTGAACCAGTTCGGCTGCTACTGCACGGCCGACTGGTGCAGCACGTTTCGCGACGCCGCCAACCCATCGATCGAGACGGGGGTCGTCTCCATTCTGACCGGGTTGGTGAACGGGACGTTCGCGATCATCAACACGGGGAGCGACTCGGCGAGCGCGAGCGGCTCGGCGAGCTTTACCGGCAGTTCATCCTCGAGCGATCCAAACAGCCCGTAGCTCGTCGGAGACGATTCACGGCCGCCCGACCCTGCGTCGGGCGGGAACCCCCAGAAGCTCTGCAATCGGCAGGAGGCCCAGCACGGAGAGCGGCACGATCATTCCCCGCGCCGGCTCCGCAACGAGGCCTCTTCCCGCTCCACGAACGCCTTGTAGCCCTTTCGATCGATGGCCATCTCCAGCATCCGGTAGGTCCCCGCGCGGCTGGGAAAGCTCTTCTCCTGCCACCCCGCGCTCCGCATGTTGGCCGATTCGTAGCAGCGAACCGCGGGCCTGTTCTCCGGGAAGACGATCAGCGCAACGCGATAGGCCCGCATCGGGCCGAACGCCTGATCCAGTAACAGGCGGAGCATTCGCCGCCCCAGGCCGAGGCCGCGATGCTGCGGATCGATGAGGAAGTGTCCGATCCAGTATTCGTAGGACCGCCCCGGGTAATCGTTCAGCTCCGCATACCCCACCGGCTCATCCCAGGCGGAGGTCCAGAAGAACATGGGACGCCCGCGGCGGGCCGTCCAACCGACGACCTTCTCCGCCGTCAGCGGGGGAAGCGTCTGTGGGGCCAGCCAGAAGAGCTCGTTGTCGTCGTGCACCCAATCACAGACGAGCGAGGCCTGAAACTTGCGGAAGGGTCGCAGCTCGAAGTGTTCGCTTGCGATGCTCACGCCTGCCCCGCACTTCGCGGAATCGAGAGAAGGAGGAGACTTGGCCCGGTCGCGATCGGAACGCCCGTGTCGTATAGTGTGTCCCAATTCGAGGCCGCGGGCAAATGACTTCCCCGCGGATTTCCGGGAGAATCGACGCGGTCCGGGCATCGCCGAAGACGGCCCCGGGCTCGTTTCCGGTCGCCGCCCCATGGAATCTGATCTGCCCAATTCGTCGTGCCTGCGTCGGTGGCCGGTTTCGCTCTCCGGTCGCTCGTGGGAACTGATTTCCCCCGGCAACCAAGAGGAGCTTCTGGACGATCCCCAGGTCATGGCCCGCTTCGAGGAAGACGAGTATCTGCCCTACTGGGGCCAGCTCTGGCCCGCCGCCGTCATGCTGGCCGACCACATCCTCCTGCACGAGCGCGGCGACGACCGGCCGGCACTGGAAATCGGCTGTGGACTCGGGCTCGTCTCGATGGCCGCTCGAGCCGCGGGATGGGACACGCTGGCCACCGACTACGACGAAGACGCCCTCCGCTTCACACGGCACAACGCGGAAGCCAACGGCGTCGAGGGGCTTCGAGTGAGGTTCCTCGACTGGCGAAGACCCGATCTCCCCGGGCGTTTCGCTCGCATCTTTGCCTCCGATGTCCTCTATGAGCGGCGAAACCACCAGCCCGTAGCGGACTTCATCGCCCGACACCTGAACTCGGACGGGTACGCCCTGGTCTGCGACCCGAACCGCAAGATCGCCCGGGATTTCGACACGGCCCTCCGCGACGCGGCCTTGGCCTTTGAGACGATCCCGACGCATGCCAATCAGCCGTACGGCCGATATGTGGAAGGGACCATTTATCGAATCCGACGCGCCTGAGCCGCTGGCGGGAAGCGCTGCGCCTTTTGCGAAAGCCAGAGTGCGGTACTTCCAAGGCGTCGTCTCATCGGGTTGAGGCCGGGGGATCCCTCTCGTGGATGCGCCACGCATCTC
>CAZKCX010000342.1:0-7417 GCA_964550865.1 uncultured Planctomycetales bacterium | reverse complement strand
CGGCGGTCCCATGCGGTCCCTGGTCCCCCAACCTGCGTGACGCCTGAACGGTTACTTTGGGAGATGTCGCGCATGATCGCGACCGATTTGCAGGGCGCCTTTCGTTGGGAACGCTTTCGCCGTTCCAGCACCTATGACATGGACTGGGCGCTCGACAACGAGATGGGACCGAACGCCCTATGGTTGACGGAATCCCTCTGCGAAATCATGGACCTCAGGCCCGGTATGCGCGTGCTGGACATGGGTTGCGGAAAGGCAGTCAGCTCGGTCTTTCTCGCGCACGAGTTCGACGTCCAGGTGTGGGCGACGGACCTGTGGATTCCTGCCAGCGAGAATTGGCAACGAATCCGCGAGCAGGGCCTGGAGAATCGCGTGTTCCCACTGCACGCCGAGGCCCGGAACCTGCCCTACGCCGATGCCTTCTTCGACGCGATCGTGAGCCTCGATAGCTATCACTACTTCGGAACGGACGTGCACTATCTCGAGTTCTACATGCTCAAGCTGCTCAAGCCGGGTGGTCGAATCGGGATCGTCTCACCGGCCTCACCGCGCGAGGTTCCGCATCCGTTGCCGGGTCATCTCGACGAAGAGTACCACTGGCTGAAGTCCGTCGACTGGTGGCGGGATCACTGGGCTCGATGTCCGGGGCTGGAGGTCGACCGGGCGGAGGCCATGCCGCACGGGTGGGAATCCTGGGTTCGGTGGTACGAGCTGTTCCTGGCGTCGGGCAAGCCGGACCGCCACGGCATCGCCGACGAGCTCACGACACTTCGTGAGGACGACGGCCGGTACCTCGGATTCGTCCGAATGGCCGGGCGGCGCGAATCCCCGGATGCGTGAGCGAGCCGATGCACGAGGGGGGATTGGCCCGGGATTCTTGACCGGGCCCCGTCTCGACAAGTAGGCTCATATCCGTTGTCGACGAGCAACACCGCCGAGGGCTCGACGTCGTTAACGCCCGGCAGCCTGGCGTAGCTACGGCCATTCCCCCGGTTTTCAACCGTTCGGTGCGAACGGCATCTCGCCGCTCAGGGGACGTGGATCCATGGAGTGGCTCGGAAGGCTATTCCGAACCAAGTCCTATCAGGCACGGCTGTCCCTGCGGGACCTTCGCAGACGGTTCGGCGAGTTCCGTGCCCTGCTCGATCAGAACAACCGCATCCTCAAGATCATCGCCGACATGGAGGAGAAGTCGCAGGGCGAGTACCTGCTCGACATGCACTACATCCGCGAGAACCTCGAAGAGATTCGGACCGGCGTGGCGGACATCATCGAGCGTCTCATCAAACTCGGCGAGGACGACTACACCGCGCTGCAGGAGCGGTTTCGGGAGATCGACGCGGAGATCGAGCTCCTCCTGCCGGGCGCCAATCGAATCCCGGAAGACGACTTGACCGTGGATCTGTCCACGGTGGATCGTACGCGCGCGCCAAGCGTCGGCGGCAAGTGCGCGCAGCTCGGAGAGATGAAGAAGCTCGGCCTCAACGTCCCCGACGGCTTCGCGATCACGGCATGGGCCTACCGCCGGTTCCTGGAGGCGAATGACCTTCAGCGACGGATCAGCAAGCGGCTGCGCGGGCTCGACGTGCGGAGCTACGATGAGCTGGTGCTCGTCGGCGAGCAGATTCAGGAGATGATCACCTCTGCCACCATACCGGACCAGCTCGAGTCCGCGATCCGCAAGAGCTGCGAAGCTCTGATCAGCCGCTGCGGCTGCAAGCGGTTCGCCCTCCGCTCCAGCGCGATCGGCGAGGACACGCAGTTCAGCTTCGCAGGCCAATACGAGACGTTCCTGAACATCTCGCGGGACGAGGTCGTATCGAGCTACCGGAGCATCCTGGCCAGCAAGTTCAGCCCCAAGGCGATCTACTACTTCCTCAGCCACGACATCACGGAATCCGACCTCGCGATGGCCGTGGGGTGTATGGCCATGGTCGACGCGGCCGTGAGCGGCGTGACCTACAGTCGCGATCCGGTGCAGGATGACCCGAACTGGGTGCTCGTCAATGCGGTGCGAGGATTGGGCAAGGCGCTGGTGGACGGCACGGTGACGCCCGACATCTTCTACGTTTCGCGCGAGGACGGAACGGTGGTCGAGGCACGCCCCGTGTGCCAGGAAATCCAGCTTGCCCCGCAACGGAGCGGCGGGACCACCGACGTATCGGTCCCCCAGCCGGACCGGTGTCCTCCCTGCCTGGACGAATCGCGCCTTCGTACCCTCACCGAGATCGCCGTGCGCCTGGAGAAACACTACGGCATTCCCCAAGACATCGAGTGGGCCCTCGACGCGGAGGGGGAGCTGTTTCTCCTGCAGACCCGTCCCCTTCGGATCGTCGGTCGGCGCACGGAGGCCGAACCGCCCCAGCCGCCCGATGCCGAGGTCCTTCTGGGTGGCGGCACCACGATCTGCCCCGGAGCCGGCACGGGTCCGGTCTTCTTCGCCGGCTCCCGACAGGACCTCCCGGACGTGAAGGAGGGTTCGGTCCTCGTGGCGGAAGGACCCTTTCCGGGATTGGTGACGGCCATGACCCGCGTCAGCGCGATCATCGTCGAGACGGGCGGCGTGGCGAGTCACATGGCGACCATCGCACGGGAGTTCCGCGTGCCGACATTGGCGAACGTTTCGGGCGCGCGCACCCTCGACGCCGGTCGTCCCATCACGGTAGACGCCACGAACGGCAAGGTCTACGCGGGCATCCACGGGAATTTGGTCTCCGCCCTCCAGCCCGAAAGCGAGCTCTTCGAGGACACCGAGATCTTTCGCTTCTTCGAGCGGCTCATGCCGTACATCTCTCCGCTGACGCTCGTCGACCCAACCACGGAGGCATTCGAGCCGCAGAACTGCCAGACCCTACACGACATCACGCGTTTCGCCCACCAGCGGGCGATGGCCGAGATCTTCCGGGCGGGCCGCGAGATCGAGCACAAGGACCTGATCGGCCTGAAGCTCAAGACGGACATCCCGCTACCCGTGAACATCATCTACCTCGACCGAACGCGAGCCGAGATGGGGCGCCGACGCCTCGTCGGCGAAGAGGAGGTCACCTCCACGCCCATGCGGGCATTCTGGGAGGGGGTCAAGCAGCAGGGCTGGCCCAGCGGGCCGAAACCGAAGGGACCGCGCCTTCGCATCTCTCCCATGGCCACGACCCTCACGCGGAAGCGGCGCCTCGAGCGCATCGAGACGAGCTACGCCATCCTCAGCATGGAGTACATGATCATCAACCTCAGCCTGGGCTATCACTTCACGACGATCGAGTCGATGTGCTCGGGCCAGGTGAGCAAGAACTACATCCGCATGCAGTATAAGGAAGGAGGGGCATCGCTGGACCGGCGCATCCGGCGCATCCAGCTCATGGCGCAGATCCTGTCGGCCATGGGATTCGACTACAACACCCACGCCGACTTCCTGGATGCGACCATCTCCTATCAGCCGTCCGAGGCGATCCAGGAGAAGCTGCGCCTGTTGGGCCGACTGGCCATGATGACGAAACAGCTGGACATGGCCCTATCGAGCGATGCGCTCATGCAGTGGTACACGGACGATTTCCTTCAGAAGCTGGGCCTTCAACGGGCCGAGGAAGACCGTCCATGAGCGAACGGCCCGGCCCGATACGACGGTTGGCGCACTGGCTGGCCAACGTGCCGCACCTGGTCATGATCAGCACGGGAGTGTTTCTGCTGATCATCGGGATGGCGGGCGCGCTCATCTACCAGGACGCGTTCCTGGTGCGCGACTTGATCAGCAATGAGTTCAACCGGCAGCAGCTGATCTTGGCACGACAGGCAGCTTTTCAGATCGACGACGGACTCCGCGACATCGAGCGAGAAATGGCCGAGCTCCAGCATGCGATCGGCACGGGAGAGGAATCGCTGCACACGCACGCCGTCGAAGCGGCCATGCGTCGCACTGCGAGCAAGGGCCTCGTCGAGTTGGCCCTGGTGGATCCGAACGGGCACGTCCGATTCCGCCGGCACGTGGACCGCATAGAACCGCTCACCCCGGAACGGATTCGAGCGGAACTCCAGGCGGATGGGTCCCAGGAGATGTGGCTCCCGCCCCTCCGCGAGGAGCGCGATCTACACGGACGCACCATGGTGACCAGCACGTTCTTCGCCCGGCCGACGACATCGACGGCGAGCTCGTTGCTCCTGATGGCCCGATTGGACGCATCGGACCTGGCCGCCCGTGTCGCGCGGGAGATCCGTTCGGGCATGACGGGCTACGCCTGGGTCATCGACGAAGAGGGGCGGTTTCTCTTCCATCCGACGGAAAGCTTCATCGGACAACCCGCGACGGAGGCGCGGGCGAGGCGAAGCCGACAGGAAAGCGGATCCGAGCCGCTCACGTTTACCGAGATCAACCGGATCATGAAGGTGCGGATGCTCCGCGGCCAGGAGGGCACGGGCTCCTACGTCAGCGGGTGGCACCGGGGCAAGAGAGGGCGCATCGTCAAGCTCATCGCGTTTGCGCCCATCGAGAGCAAGACGCTGACGTTCGGGCATGCGTGGTCGGTCGCCGTCGTCGCCCCCATCGAGGAGGTGGCCGAGGCCTTGGGCGATATGTACGTTCGACACTACGCCGCCGGAGGGGCCGTGGTGATGGGGGTGCTCATCTTCGGGCTGCTGCTGGCGGTCTATCAATTGCGCGTGTCGCAGGCGCTGAAGCACCAGGTGGAGCTGACGCAGGCCTCGCTGCACGAGACGGAGCGGATCTACCGTCGGATCGTCGAGCAGGCGACCGACCTCATCTACATCTTCGACCTCGACCGGCGGATCGTTCTCCTGAATTCCCAGGCGATGTGGGTCTTCAGTCACCTCGTGATCACCGAGAGCCAAGGCGGGATCCTGCCCGACGGCACGAACCCGAATCGGGAAGAGGTCTTCATCGGTCGGACCATCAACGAGCTGATGCGGCGGCCGGACGGCGAATTCATGGATGAGAAGATCGACCGCGTCTTGAGCAGCAAGGAGAGCATCACCTATGAGCACTCCATTCCGATCGGCAAGCGGAAGGTCCGATTGAGCACCCGGCTCGTGCCCGTGCGCGACGAACGGGGCGAAATCCAGTACCTGCTGGGGATCAGCCGCGACATCACCGAGCAAAGGGAGATGGAGCGGAGGATCTACAACACCGAGAAGCTCGCATCGATCGGGACGTTGGCCGCCGGCGTCGCGCACGAGATCAACAACCCCCTGGCCGTGATTCTGGGCTTTACGGAGATGCTTGCCGAGCGCTTCAAGGAAGGCTCCTCCGAGCGCGAGGACCTCGAGATCATCGAATCGAACGCGAACAACGCCAAGAAGATCGTGGAAAACCTGCTCACGTTCGCCCGCGTGACCGAGGGCATGGAGGACACCCTCGACGTGACCCGGGCCGTGGAGGCGGTGCTGAAGGTTGCCCACAGCACAATCTCCAAGAAGGATATTGAGGTCCGAACCGACCTGGCGGAGAATCTACCACGCGTGCGTGGCGACAGCCGTGAGTTTCAGCAGGTGGTGTTCAACTTGATCAACAATGCCGTAGCGGCCATGGAAGACAACGGCGGCGGGGTGTTGTCCCTGTCGACCGCGAGAGAGGGCGATTGGGTGCGGTTGACCGTGCGGGATACGGGAACGGGAATCCCGGAGCGCATTCAGGATCAGATCTATGACCCGTTCTTCACGACGAAGAAGGTCGGCGAGGGCACGGGGCTAGGCCTGTCGCTTTGCTATGGCATCGTCCGGAAGTACGGCGGTAAGATGTCGTTCTCCAGTGTGGCGGAAGAGGACGTGCCCGACGGGCCGACAGGAACGACCTTCGTGGTCTCCATGCCCGTGGACCGGACCGATCGCCCCACACAAGGAATCGCCTGAGATGGCTACCTCGTCAAGCGCAAACGAACCCCAGCGTATTCTGGCCGTCGACGACGAACCGCACATGCTCAAGCTCCTCGAGCGGATCGTCCAAGAGAAGACCGACTACGAGATCACGACGACCAGCAACGCGCTCGAGGTCCCGGGCCTCCTCGAGAATGCACGGTATGACCTGATCATCTCCGATCTAAAGATGCCCGGCATGAACGGGCTCGACCTCCTTCGGCTTCTCAAGGAACAGGACCGGCAGGAAGAACTGATCATCATCACGGCGTTCGGCTCGTTGGAAACGGCGATCGAAGCGATGTCGTTGGGCGTGTTCGATTACATCACCAAGCCCTTCAAACGGGAACAGATTCTTTATACTGTGGAGCGCGCGATGCGATGGCAGCGCGTCAAGCGCGACGCCCGACAGCTGTCGGAGGTCTTCGAGCGCGAACCGTATGAACGAGCCAAGGAGGCGTTCGACCGCGAGTACGTCCGTCGCCTGGCCGAGCGATACGACGGAGACGAGCAGAGGATGGCGGAGCAATCCGGATTGCCGCGAGAATTCATTTCGCGGTCGAGGGATGCGGGAACGGCGGGCGATGCGGTATGATGCCGGCACGGAAGTCCGAAGGAGCCTGAGCCATGGAGACCAAGCGAGCCGGGGAGATCATGATCCCCCTGGAGACCTACCCCCACGTGCCGTACTGGTTCACGTTGCGCCAGGTCATCGCCGAGCTGGACAAATGCGAATTCATCATCGAAGGACGAACGAGCTGGCCTCGGGTCGTGCTCGTCTTCGACGAGAAATATCAGCTGATGGGCGTCGTGCGGAGACGGGACATCATGCGCGGTCTCGAGCCGGAGTACCTGTCGGCCAAGCCACTGCACTATCGCAAGAAGCTCTTTGACGTGAAGGTCGACCCCAACCTGTCCGAGTTGAGCTTCGACAAGTTCCTCCGGGGTATCCAGGAGCGGGCCGAGCGACCCGTCAGCGATGTCATGCTTCCCATCGTGACCACGGTCGATTACGACGATCACATTATGAAGGTCATCTACGAGATGACGAGCAACAACCTGTCGATTATCCCGGTGCTCAAGACGGGAAAGGTCGTCGGGGCGGTCCGCTCGGTCGAGGTATTTCGTGAGATCGCCAAGCTCGTTCTGTGACCGACCGGGATCGCGCACGAGCAAAAGAGCCACGGATTTCCTATGAAGAAGCGTACGAGCGAAGGGGGCGTGGGGGCGTCAGCGCAGGCGAACCTGGGCGAGATGCCCGCGCAGGTTGCCCTGGCCGAGCCCCATCCGCCGGTCAATTGGGGGCGATTAGTTCTCATCGCCGTCGGGTTGGTGGCGTTTCCGGCCATCCATTTCTCGCCACCTTGGCCCGATGCCATCGATCCCGAGGACAACGCGTTCGCCTTGTCGCGCGAGGGCAAGGCGGCCCTGGGCCTGTTCGTGCTGGCAGGCCTGTGGTGGGTCACCGAGGTCCTGCCCATCGGCGTGACCAGTGTGGTGATCGGCGTCGTGCAGGCGTTGTTCCTGATTCGCGAACCCCGGGTGGCCTTCACCGACT
>CAZKCX010000341.1:0-7427 GCA_964550865.1 uncultured Planctomycetales bacterium | reverse complement strand
TCGCTTACGGTTCCGCTTGCTGCGGAGATCCTCTCCGCAGGTATCCGCCACACCTAAGCTACCTGCAAGAATGCTTGGACAGTTAGCGAAGCTTGGGTGGCCCACCGCTTCACTCCGCAATGGGTGGCCCACCGCTTCAGCGGTGGGGGACACGAATTCGATCGTCGTAGCCCAATGGTCCTCGTCTAGGTTGCCTCATCGATCACGGCCGAGGGCGGCCGTGCCACATGGCCAACCTCTTCAAGATGACTGGACCTTCCGCACTATGTTTACCCCTTCACCGCTCTGCCCGGCTTCAGGGCGAGCATCCGATCCAGGGCGATCCGGGGCCACGAATTGCCCGAGTACCCAGGATCCGCTATCCCTTCACAGGCTTGTTCGGCTTCAGGTCGAGCATCCTGTCCAGGGAGACTCGCGCTTGGTTTCGTACGTCGTCCGGCACGGTGATCCGGTTCACCACGTTCCCCTCGACGAGATTGTCCAGCACCCACAGGAGGTGCCGCGGATCGATCAGCCCCATCGTGCGGCAGTCCGAGCGCTCCGTCGCGAGGTTACGGATCTCCAAACGGCCCTCGTGTCGCCTGGCAAGGCGATCCACGAGATGCGTCTCGGTGCCGATGGCCCAGTGGCTCCCGTCGGGCGCGGCGTCGATCGTCTGGATGATATGCTCCGTGCTGCCGGCATGATCGGCCTCGACGAAGACTTCCCAAGGGCACTCCGGGTGGACCAAAATACGACAGGCCGGATCCTCCGCACGGATCTCCCGGCAACGCTCGGCCGTGAACACCGTATGCACAGAGCAGAAGCCCTTCCACAGGATGCCCCTCGCCAGCGCCACGTCCTCGGCCCTCAAGCCGCCGTTGGGCTCATCCGGATCGTACAGCAGCATCGCGTCGAGCGAATACTCCATCTGGTACATCGTGTTCCGCCCGAGGTGCTGGTCCGGCAGAAACAACACCTTGTCGCCCTGCGTGAAGGCCCAGTCGATCACGGTCGTCGCGTTGCTGCTCGTGCAGCAGACGCCGTCGTTGCGGCCGCAGAAGGCCTTGATCTCCGCCGAGGAGTTCACGTACGTCACGGGCACAACCTTCTTAGCGCCGGCCGCGTCGGTCAGGAACGGCCACGCCCGCTCGAGCTGGTCGAGCGTCGCCATGTCGGCCATGCTACAGCCGGCGTCGAGATGCGGCAGGATCACCCGCACGTGGGGCTCCGTGACGATGTCGGCCGACTCGGCCATGAAGTGCACGCCGCAGAAGACGACGTACTCGGCCTGCCTCTGCGCGGCCGCCTGCTGCGAGAGCTTCAAGCTGTCGCCGACGTAGTGCGCGAACTGGAGGACCTCGTCCGTCTGGTAGTGATGACCGAGGATCACGAGCCGACCGCCCATGCGATCGCGACGATCGCGGATCCGCTCGAAGATCTCCTCGTCAGAGAGTTCCGCGTAGTGGGCCTCTAAGGGCGATTGCTTCACGTCTGCCATGATGATGCTCCTACACCTGTTTGTATGCGGACCTCGCACGAATGGCAAGCCGACGAAAAGGGCATCCAACCCCGGGGGGCCTGACGGAAAGCCCGCCCCACTTGCGTCCGGCCGGCAAAGGCGTTCAAGTGCTACCGCTGCAACACCAGCGCGTTGGCTTCCACGGAGTCGCCCATGCGTCGTCGAAGGTCCGCTTTCACATTGATCGAGCTGCTCGTCGTGGTGGCCGTCATCGCGATGTTGGCGTCGATCCTGCTGCCGGTGCTAAGCAAGGCGCGGCGCCGCGCGGCCGAGGCGGTGTGTCTGGCCAACCTGCGACAGATCGGCGTTCTGTTCACGTTCTACTGCGACGACCATGACGGAATCTATCCGGCGGCGGAGGACCCCATCCACACCGATCCGACCTATTGGCTGTGGATGGGTCGCGGATTTCGCCACACGCTGGAACCCTACCTCGGACGCGTGAATGAGGACCGACCCAGCATCCTCTGGTGTCCGTCCGACACCTCCACGGCCTATGAGAAGACGAGCTACGCCTACTCGATGGCCTTCTACCATAGCCCGAAGCAGATCAACGCCATGACCGACGTGGCCGATACCTACAGCGATCCCCAACCCCCCGTCCCGCAACGGCCCGAGCGGGTCCGCTGGCCCGGCCGGAAGATCCTCGCCGGCGACTGGATGAGCAACCATCACCCGTTCGCCGACGACAGCGGATGGTGGTGTTGGGGCGGACGGCGAACCTTCCTGCTCGCCGACGGGCACTGCCGGCCCATCGACGCCAACAGCATCGAACCCGCCAACGACAACCTCCCCGACGCCAATCTCACCAACGACGGCGTCCAGGGCTACGACGTTGCGGAATGAGAGCGAGAAGCGCATGCGGATCAGACTACTGTCATGTGGCTCCGTCGGCCTCGACTGAGCGCATGCTTCCCAGTCGCCCGAGACTGGGCCCACGGCCGGGAGCGGCCGTGCCACAAGGGGCTACCCCCTCGCTCACGGCCGGCGGCGACCGTGCCACAAAGGGCCGCCGGTCCACGGCCGGGGGGCGGCCGTGCCACAAGGGGCTGCCCCCTCCGGATCTCCTTCGGAAACTCCCCCGGGAATCGGGTAGACTTGTGCCGATGAGACCTCGACCCCACGAGACAGAGCCAACGGAGAAATACACATGCTCGTAGACGTACGAAAGGCATCCTCTGGCTGGATTGCAGTGGCTACCCTCCTGCTCGTTCCCGCCGCCCTCCACGCCAAGCCGCCGGAGGTCCTCGACAGCGGGCTGAAGCCGACGGACGTCGAGAAGCGTCCGTACCTCGACTACGTCCGCGAGTGCGTCGACTTGCTCATGGCCCGGGGCACGGACCGCTACGGCAAGACCAAGCGGCCCATCCTCACGTCAATCGTCGACGTGCGGAACCGCGACTGCCCCGTCAACCCCTTGCCCTTGGACGAGAAGTGGCGGGTGACCCGACGCGGACGTCGCGCCCCCGACGGCGCGAACCTCTACATCGACCAGCCGACGGCCAGCGCGATGGCCGCCCTCGGCGAGATCACCGGCGAGAAGAAGTACGAGGCGTTTCTCCGGACCTGGCTCGCGCACTACACCACCGAGCTCGTCGACGACAAGGGGCTCTTCTGGTGGGGGTTCCACCGCCGCTACGACGCCCACAAGGACGTCATGACGGGACACAGCGGGAATCACCACGAGATCCACATCCAGCAGGCGATCTGGCCGCTCCTCTGGCAGGCCAACCCGAAGGGCGTCACCCGCGAGATCGAAGCTGTCTGGAAATGGCACGTCATCGACAAAGAGACGGGCGAGATCAATCGACACGCCGACGGCCGCCGCGGCTGCGACTTCGCCATGACGGGCGGCGAGATCCTCCGGTCGTTCGCGTTCCTGCACACCAAGACGCGGGATCAGGTCTGGCTCGATCGGGCCAGGCTCCTGGCGAACTATTACTGGGACCGTCGGGAGAAGAGCACCAATCTCGTCCCCAACCGCCCCAACGCCGGACGCGATCGCTTCGACGGTTCCCACTTCGACACGTCGGTCGCGGGGCTGCTGTGCAGCCGCTTGCTCGACGCCGCCGTCATGACCGGCGAGACGTTGTTCCGCGATCAGGCGATCGCCTATCTCAAGGCCTACGCTACGCATGGCTACGACCCCGAGGCCAGGCAGTTCTGGGGCAGCTTGAACCTCGACGGCACGCCGGTGAAGGGACCCCGCCTGCCCAGCGGCTACGCCGCCTATGAGCCCCGCGGGCACATCGACATGTGGGAGCCGTACATCGCCGGCTACGAGTGCCCCATCTACGCCGCGCAGGCCTACGCCGCCGCCTACGCGGCAACGAAGGACGCCGTCATGCTGGCCACCGCCAAGAAGTGGTCCGACTGCATCCGCGCCGCCTGGCCGCCCAGACAATGCGAGACCAACACCTGGTACGACGAATACGCCAGGGAATGGGCGCCGCACGGGACCTACGCGGGGCTCTACGGGCGGATCATCTCGTTCCACCTGCACTTGGCAGACCTGACCGAGGACAAGGCCTGTGTGGAGTTCGCGCGGGAGGTCGCCCGCGAGGCCGTATCGAAGCTGTACTACAAGGGCCTGTTCCGGGGACATCCCGCCAAGCCGTACTACGAGAGCGCGGACGGCGTCGGCTACTTGCTCTTCGCCCTGCTCCAGCTCGACGAAGTCGTCAAGACGGGCAAGGCCACGCGGCTGGGATACGGAAACTGGTAGCGTCGTTTACGTCGGTTGCTCGCCGCCGGACTTGACCGTCTGCTTGATGCGCTCGACCGGCAGCTGGACCTCCGCGTAGCGGAGGAACCACAGCACAAATGGGCTGTTGTATCCGAGGTACCGTGGCGGGCCGACCACGCGGACCTTGCCGGGATTGTCCACGAGCCACGATTGCAGCTTCTTCAGCGCCTTGGCGAAGTGCTCGTCCGTATAGCTTCCACGCACGCCGATGGATAGGACGGTCATCGCGGGTACGTCCTCGACCTTGACGCGGCTGTCCGCAGAATCCGAGCCCGTCCGCCCCATCGACGGCTCGCCATAGAGGAATGCCATCGACTCGGCGGCCCGCACGTCGTCTCCGTCCTTCTTGCTGCTGGCCAACTCGGCTCCGGAGACGCTGTACCCGATCTCGACCGGCGCCGTCATCGCAATCTTGTTCCGCTTGATATGGTTGAACAGCGGCCCGAACATCCCGTCCGTGCCCTTGCCCCCATTCGAGCTCACGCGGGCCATCCGGTAGGCCGGGTAGTCCTTGATGATCACCGTCCCGACCGGCCCCGGCGCGGGAAAGCCCTCCGGCAAGGACGCCTCGCGGATCATGAACGGTTTGCCCATGCCGTGATCCTCTCCAGGATTCCCAGAACCGTTCGAAGCGGCACAGCCCACGAACCCAACGATCGCCCCGGCCACCACGAACGTGCGGATTGGTCTTCGACGTTTCATCGATTGCTCTCCTCTACCGTCTACTGTGTATAGATGAACGGGCGACGGCGAAGCTTCGTCGCGAGGTCGGACGGACCGCTGCTGCGACCAACGAGGTCATCGCCCGAATCCTTTTGGGAGCCAACCAGCCAACGTCTACCGCAACCCTTCCCCAGGGACCTGTCGCGGTGAATGCACGCAGGCGTCGCCGGCCCACCGGAAGGCGTATCGGGCAAGGCGTCTTGGCTGTTCGCGCCGTCGCACTCCTGCTACCATGGCCCCTCGGACGCAACGGAGGAACGCCGTGGAACTCACCACACGTGCGCGAGGTGACGAGTTCGCCCCGCCGGGACGCCTTAGGCAGCTCACGCAACGCATCGCCGCCAGGCCGGGCGTCGGCGACTGCCCCGTCCTCTGCATCCACGGCTTCGACGCCCGTACACGCCAGATGCCCTTCATCTTCTGGGATCGCTGGATGGTGCCGGCCGGGCTTCGCGCGGTCGCGGCGGCCTTCCACGAGTCCGGCTTCGAGCGAACCCGCGCGGTCTTCCAGCTCTGGTGCCCCAACGTCCGCCCTTCCGCCTGTCGCATCGACGAAAGACCGATCGAGATCCTCGCGGTCTCGGCCATGCAGATCCATTCCACATCGGCCTACCGACTGATCGAGGACGCATGGGCCATGGGACCGGACCGTCCGTTGATCATCGTCGGCGGACCGAAGGCCATCTACGAACCGGATCACTGCTTCGGCCTCGGAGCGCGTGGTGACCTCCACAGCGATGTGGCCGTCCTGGGCGAGGAGCTGATTCTGCTCGAGCTGCTCGACCGGATCACCGAACATCGCGGGAGTGGCGAGACGATGCTTCGGGCCTTCCAGCGATGCCGAGCCGAGGGCCTCCTCGATGACATCCCGGGTCTCGTCTACCTGAGCGACGAACGGGACGAGCGCGGCCGCCCTTGGCTCGTCCACACCGGCGTGCAGCGGCTCATCCCGAGCTTCGACGAGCTTCCGCACGTGGCCGTCGGCTTCCGGCTCTTGGAGCCTCCGCACAAGAACGAGACGCTCTCTGCCCGGCCGCTGCCGGCGAACAAGGTGCACCGTCACGCGCAGGTCGCCTCGATGGTGATCACGCGCGGGTGCAAGTTCCGATGCAGCTACTGTCCGATCCCCGCATACACGCAGCGGACATGGCGGAGCAAGAGCCCGGAGCGCGTCGTCGACGAGTTCAAGGTCCTCCGCGAGCAGTTCAACATCTCGCACTTCTTCGGCACGGACGACAACTTCTTCAACCGTCGCGAGACCGCCGAGGGCATCCTGTCCGCGCTCGCCTCCGCGGAGATGCTGGACCCGCGCACCGGCCGGACCAAGAAGACCGAGCGCCGCGTCCGGCTCGGCACCGAGGTGACCGAGTACGATCTCTACCGCAACCGGGATCTGCTGCCGCTCGCCTTCGAAGCAGGCGTGAAGGGCCTGTGGATGGGGATCGAGGACCTCTCCGGCGGCTTGGTCAAGAAGGGCCAGAGCGCGGAGAAGACCGTCGAGCTGTTCCGCCTCATGCTCGAAAACGAGATCCTGCCGATGGTCATGCTCATGCACTACGACGGGCAGCCGCTACGAACAGGCGGCAACGACCTCCGTGGCCTCATGAATCAGGTGGCCTTCGTGCAGCGGCACGGCGCGGTGTCCGTGCAGTGCTTGCTGCACAGCCCGGCGATCGGAACGAAGGACTTCGAGCGGATGTTCCGCGAGGGCGTCATCATCCGTTCGGTCGGCGGCGTGCCCGTCGACGAGTCCTACTACGACGCCACGCACGCGATCGCGACCTCGAATCCGAACCCCGCCCAGATGCAGATCAACATGCTGCGGGCCTACGCCCGGTTCTTCAATCCAATCCAATTCCTGAAAGAATCGCTGCGGCCGGACAAGAAGCGCTTCTACAAGCGGCGGCCGGTGAAGATGCAGTTCGTCGGCATGGCCGGCCTCGTCGTCACGGTGGCCAAGAACCTCCGATGGCTGCACCGGCTCTCCCATGAGCGGATCGAGTACTGGACGGAACCGCCGGAATCCAAGTTCCCCATGAAGTATCTGGACGGGGCGCGGCACGATTCGAAAAGGAACGCAGCGGCGGCAGAGAGACAGGTCGCGGCCGCTTCGTAGCTGAAGACCGCTTCCAATCAAGGCCCAATCGTTGTAGGCGGGGATGGTGTGCGCGGGTGGGCAAGATGTCCATGCTACCGGATGGCCGTGCCACACGTGTCACACTCTGTTCGAAGTACCTTGGTCCCTTGACGACCCCTCACACCGAGGCTATCGGTACACGCCAGACGATCGCCAGGCAAGGATCGATTTCGAATCCCCATACCAAGGAGACGCGCGGTCATGCCGCAATCGCCCGAGCCGACTGTCGGGGACACGAGCTGGTTCATCCAGGACCGCTTCGGCCTGTTCATCCATTGGGGCATCTACTCCGTGGCCGCACGCCACGAGTGGGTCAAGAG
>CAZKCX010000340.1:0-7461 GCA_964550865.1 uncultured Planctomycetales bacterium | reverse complement strand
CCAGCCGCCCTCGGCTGGGCAGTCTCATGGCTCACGGCCGAGGGCGGCCGTGCCACACTTGTCACACTTTGTCTGAAGCAGCTTAGCTTGACACGGCCGGCGGCTTGGCATGAAATCGACCTATCGTAAGGTGCTGGTCTGTCTGCCCGTTCACAGGGAGGATCCGGTCGGATGGCGGAATGGGAGGTCGCCCGCAGCAGTGGCCGTTGTCGACGATGCGACGGCGAGCTGAACGAGGGTCAGGAATACGTCGGCGTGCTCGTCGAGGCCGAGGGAGGCTTCGAGCGGGAGGACTACTGCTTGACGTGCTGGGACGAGCAACCCGCCGAGCACTTCTGCTTCTGGAAGACCCGTGTGCCGGTCAAGGAGGAGAAGAAGGACCGGCGCCTCCTCGTCGACGACGCCGTGCTCATCAACTTCTTCGAGCGCCTCGACAAGCAGACCGACCCCATCAAGGTTCGCTTCCGATTCGTGCTCGCCCTGATCTTGATGCGCAAGAAGCTGCTCCGCTACGAGCAGACCGTCAAGAGCGAAGGCACGGAGCGATGGCAGATGCGCCTCACGAGCACCAACGCCCTGCATCAGGTCGAGAACCCGAAGATGGACGACGAGCAGATCGCCGAGGTCAGCCGACAGCTCGGCGTCATCCTCCGCGGCGAGACCCCCGACGACGACACGGATCCGCCGGACGGCGCGCCGTTTGCGCAGGACGAGGTCGGCGGCGACGCCGAGACGATCGACTCAGACGCGGAACCTCCGGTACGTTCCAACCCGGAAGACACCCTCCCCCAGGAGCAAGAAAGCCCATGACGCCACCCACGACCCGTCCGGTGCGATTCCTGGCATGCTGTCTCATGGTCGGCGGCGTGTCCTTGCTCGTCGGCGCGCCGGGCTGCGAGAAGCCCAAGCCTCGCCTGGCTCCCGTCAAGATCGAGGTCCCGGAAACCCCCGCCCCGGTCAAGACGATCGTCGAGCGCGTCAACGCCAACGCCGACCGCATGCCCGAAGGCGTCCTGCTCATCTCGTCGCCGGTCGAGATCTGGGCCGGCTACCTCGACGAGGAAGAGAAGGAGCACCGCCTCGACGGCAAGGGCTTGCTGGTCTTCGCCAAGCCGAACTTCCTGTACCTCGATCTTCGCCACGGTCTGAGCGGCAGCATCGCCGAGATCGGCTCCGACGGGAAACGCTACTGGGCCTGGTACAAGGAGAGCAAGACGCTCTATTGGGGCAAGTGGGAGCACCTCGACAAGCCGCGGATCCGCGACATGCCCGTGCGTCCGAGCCAGCTCATCGCGGCGCTCGGCCTGACGCGGCTGCCCGGAGGGACGAGCGAGTTCCTGGGTCCGTGGCCCAGGCCGTACGATGAGCCCATCCCCCACACGCTCCATCCCCAATACCGGCTCGGCTATTTCCGGCTGACCGACGACGGCATCCGTCTCGCACGCGACTACTGCATCAGCCGCGTGCCGCCCTTCCTCCCGGAGCGCATCATCTTCGGGGACAAGCAGGGACGCGTGCTCTGCGAGGCGACGCTTACCGAGCTCAAGCCCGTGGGCGTGCGGGACAACGCCATCTCAGGTCCGCCGCCCATCATGCCGCACCGCCTGTGGCTGCGTCTGGTCGACGACAGGAACTTCCTCCGTTTGGAGCTACAGGATCCGCAGATCAAACCGCTCACCAAGCGGCTTCAGCCCCCGGACAAGTGGTATGAGATGAGGCCCCAGCCCGGCTGGGACGTCATCCAAGTCGATGAAGAGTACGATTGAGCCTTGGCATGGAAGGGCGACGAGCGGGAGTCAGCTGCTCATCTTGGCGTTGGGTCGCGTCTGATTCGTCTTGTCGTCCCCTGATTTCGGCTTGCGCGGCTCCGCCTTCGAATGCTCGACGTCGTCCTTCGGCTTCTTCACGCCTTCCTCGGGCTTGTCCCGTGAGGCCTCCGCTGCGGAAGGCTTGCCTCGCTTCGGTGCCTCCTTGCTCGCCTCGGGCTTCTTGCCGCCACGGAACGCGCGCAACCGCTCGCGCCGGGCCTCGACCTCGTCGCCGGGATTGATGTCCGTCGGGAGCTTGCGCTTGGTGTCCTCGTCGATCGCCAGCAGCACCTTATCGCCCGGACTGAGCCCTTCCTTCACCTCCACATACTCCGTGCTGGCCAGGCCCAGCTTCACCTCGCGGTAGTCCTCATCGGAATCGGCCAGGAACACGAACGAGTGCCCACCCTTTGTGAAGATGCACTGCACGGGGACGGCCAGGACATCCTCGAGCTGCGTGATGAGGATCTCCACCGTGGCCGACATGCCGGGCTTCAGGTCCGGATGCGCCTGATCGAGCGTGATCTCGTTCGTGTATTCCTTCAGATTCGGATTCAGCCAGCGATGCTGCGCGTCCGCCAGCACCCCGATCTTGGTCACCGAGCCCGTGAACCGCACGCCGGGAATTCTATCCACCTCGGCAGTCGCCGGCAAATCCGGCTCGACCTTGTCCATCTGCGATTCGTTGATCTTGACCTCGATCTGCATCACCGAGGGATCGGGTAGGTCGATCAAGACCTGACGCTCGTGCACCGTGCTGCCGACCTCGATCCGCTGCGGGTCCCAGTACCGTCCGCTACGATGATAGACCACCATTCCCGGACCGGGCGCGTAGATCTTGAGGTTCTCCCGCTGCTCCTTGAGCTTCTCGAGCTTGTCGAGCTGGATCTCATAAAGCGCCTTCTTCGCCTCGAGCCGGGACTTCTGCTGGGCGATCTCGGCCTCCTCGCTCTTGCGGGTCCGCTCCAGGTCCTTCTCTGCCTCTTCCTTCGTTGACTGCAGCTGTCGCAGCGTCACGACGTGGGTGTATTTCTCCAGGATCTCCTCCGCCCGCTTGGACTTCTGGAGCTCGATCTCCGCCTTGTAGGCGGCAAAGCGGTTGTTCTCGTGCTCGATCCAGGTAATGTACTTCTTCTCGTACAGCTCCTTGCTCGTCTCGTACTCCGCCTGTCGACGCTTGACCAGCGCCTCGGCCTCCTCGCATTCGAGCCTGGCGCTCTCGCGCGTCTGCACGGAGGTTCCGTCGATGTACTTGTTGAGGTTGAGCTCCGCAAGCTCCAGGTCCAACTCGGCCTTTCGGATGTTGGATTCGCTCTTGCTGAGCTGAATCTCGTAGCTCTTCTGCTGACTCTCCAGCTCGGACTTGGCGGTCGCGACCTCGATCTCCTGCTTCTTGATGCGGTCGTCGATGCTCAGTCCCGCCCCACCGCCGTCATTGGCGAGCTCGACCAGAAGATCCCCCTTCTCGACCTGCTTGCCCTCCTCGATCAGCCAGACGATCGTGCTGCGCCCTTCCACCTCACAGCGCAGCTCGGTGTTCTTCTTGGCCTTGACCTCCCCCTTGGCCGTCAGGATGACCGGGAAGCTCATCGGCTCGACCTCGAACACGCGGACATCGTCCGTCGTCTCGGCGGCGCGAAGGTGCTCCACCCCATACCATCCCGCCGCGGTGAGCGCGGCGATCCCCACGGGCAGAAGCAACCACGCCTTGCTCAGGCGCTTGGACGGCGCAGCCTGGCTGGTCTTCGCCTGGGAGGGTGTGCGAGGCTCGATGCGCTCCAGCCCCGGAATCCCGGCGCGTTGAATCCGTGTGCTGGCGACTTCCGGTTCGGTCAATCGGGTCACGGCGTCACACTCTATGCTACGGTCTTACGGCCACAACTGTTCGTAACTGCTTCTCATTCTATCGGTTACCCTCGTGGAAATCGAGGAGTTTTCCCTCGTCGTCCACGCGGATCATGCCCGCATCCCGATAGAATGCCAATATCGCTTGCAGCAGCGTGCTCTGGGCACGCGCATAGGTATTCCTCGCCCGGAGCAGGAAGTTCTCGGCGTCCACGACCTCCCGGTTGCTCACCAGGCCCCGCTGGAAGCGGAACTCCGCCGCCTCCCGGCGACGCTCGGCCAGCTCCATGCTCTCGCGCTGAATCGACAGCGTCGTCAACGCCAGGTCGATCCGTCGACGGGCCGATCGCACCTCCGCGCGAATCTCGTCTTCCGAGAGATCGTAACGACGCTGCGCCCGGCGTAGCGTGATCTGACTCCGCCGGTACTGGTTCCGCTCCGACACCCGGTCCAACGGAAGCTCCAAATCCATGAACCCCCGCCACGTCGCCCGCTCGTGCTCAAAGTGGTACATGTTCGTCTCGCCCGGGTTCGTATCGTACGTCACGTTGCCGCGAAGGTTCAGATCGGGCAGCAAGTTGTTGCGGGCCACGGACACGCCACGTTTCGCGTCGTCGATCGCGTCGCGGTCGTTGATCAAGTCCAGCCGACTGTGCGTGGCGATCCGGATTACCTCCACTTCGGAGATGGTCGGAACCTCCCACGGCAACTCCTTCGTCACGATGTCGACCGGCGTCGTCGTCGGCATCCCGATCAGGATCTTGAATTGATCGAGCTGACGCTGGTACGTCTCCTCCGCATCGACCACGGAGTTCCACGCGCTGAGAAGCTCCTGCTGCGCGCGCTGCGCCTCCAGTTCGATGACCCAACCGGCCTCGAACAGGGCCTGCGTTCGCTCATACCCCGCGAGGAAGCTGCGGTAGCTCTTTTTCGCGTTGGCGACCAGCTGCCGCTGAAGCATGAGCCCGATATAGGCATTCGCGACGTCCACCGCGAACGTCCGGCGAAATCGCTCGAACGCCCGGGTCGCATAGATCAGATTCCGCTCGGCCTGATAGCGACTCTCGCTCGCCGCCCGCCCCGCCCCACGAAGCAAGGGGACGTTCGCTTCAAGGATGATCTGCCCGGACTCGCCGGTCGTGATGCGTCGGCCGAGGTCGCGCATCAGCGTATTGATCACCCGTGCGGTCACCTCGCCGCCGTAGGGAAGCCGCTGTTGGACGGCCACATTCGCCACCGCCTGCATGGCATGATCGAAGTCTCGGATCTGCCCGTAGTTGGCGTACTGCGTCTCGATGTTGCCCAGGAACCGCGGGCTCCAAAGATGCCGCTCGAGCGTCAAGGCGAGCGCGGCCAGATACAGATCCTCCTTCGCCGTCTGGAACCGCCGGGCGTGGCGAAACGCATACCGAAGCACGTCCTGCAACGAGAGCTGCGTGACATCCTCGCGGCCGATCGTGTCGTCGATCGATTCGCCGGCCTCCTGCGAGGTCGGGGCCTGAAGCGGTTGGGTGCTGGGGGCCGTCGTCGCACGCATGGCTTCGGGAACGGTGGGTTGCGTCGCGCTGGGAACGTGATCGTAGGCCTCCGACGGCACCCGCTTCGGAACCGTCTCCTTGTCGATGGTCGCGTCCTGGACCTGGGCGAGGGCGTCGCGCTGCCGCTCCTCGATCAGGTCGTAGACCTGCTGATCGGCGTCGTCGATGAACGCCTGACACCCCACGAAGAGGGAAGATACCGCCAGCATGTAGATTGGGCTTCTCGTCGACATCGGATCTCGTACGCTGCGTCGCACCCGGGCCACCGGTCCCCGCTCCGCCACGCCGCCTGACGCCGGACCGACCCCGTTCCTGACCGGCAGGTCATTATAGCACTCCGGGGCGGGCGAGTTCTGCGTCCACAAGATATTACACCGTGGGCGGCAGCGGTTCGGTCAACTCTTCCTCCGAGAGGTGCTTCGTCCCGCGCTTGTCCAGCCAGCATTCCTCGCGGAAACCGCCCTCCGTGCCGAACAGCCGAAACGTCTCGGACTCGATGTGGCCGATCGCACGAAACTCGTTGATCCGCATCGTCGCTCCATGTCCCCCGTTCCCGTCGGCTTGCAGGATGTCCACCCTGCACCAATAATACCGACCAGCGGGGGCACTTCGTACGCGGGGAGACCCATGGCATCCACGGGCGAACTTACCGGGAAGGTGGCCGTTATCACCGGAGCAAGCCGAGGAATCGGCCGATGCATCGCGCTGGCGTTCGCCCGGCAGGGGGCGAACGTCGTAATCGCCGCCAAGAGCGACGAACCCCACCCCAAGCTGCCCGGCACCATCCACACGGTCGCCGAAGAGGTCGAGGCCTTCGGCGTCAAGGCCCTGCCCCTGAAGGTGGACGTCCGCGACGATGAGATGATCCAGGCGATGGTCGAACGGACGATGGAAACCTTCGGGCGGATCGACATCCTCATCAACAACGCCGGCGCGCTCTGGTGGATGCCCGTGCTCGAAACCCCGATGAAGCGCTACGACCTGGTCAACGAGGTCAACTCCCGCGCGGCCTTCGCCTGCACGCAGGCCTGCCTACCGCACATCCTCGAGACCGGCGGCGGACACGTGCTCGTCTTCAGCCCGCCGGTCGATCTCCGCGCGCTGCCCGGCAAGGTCGCCTACCTCATCAGCAAGTTCGGCATGACCATGCTCGCGCTGGGACTCGCCGAGGAGATGCAGGGCAAGCCGTTCTCGATCAACGCGCTCTGGCCCGTGACGGCCATCGAGTCCGCCGCGACCATCAACTTCCAGCTCGGCACGCCCGAGATGTGGCGCAAGCCCGACATCCTCGCCGACGCGTGCCTGGCGCTCGTGACGACGCCGCCCGGCGAGGTCACGGGCAAAGCCCTCCTCGACGAAGACGTGCTCCGCTCCATCGGCGTCGACGATTTCACCCAGTACCAGTGCGTGTCCGGCCACGAACCGCCGCGAATGATGCCCGACGACTACCCCAACGTCGGCCTCGCATCGAACCCATAGCGCCGGCGGCGCGCGCAAGGCTTGCCTTGCCCGGCGCTCGAAGGACGATACGATGGCGTCCCGCCGCGGCCTGGTGCAGCAATCGAATCACCTTCCCATGGGAGAGGCAGTGGCCGACTACCTCCGCCAAGACGATGCCGACCTGCTCGCCGCGTGCGACGTCCACTGCTATCGCGCCGGCGGACCCGGTGGGCAGAAGAAGAACAAAACGTCCTCGGCCGTGCGACTCAAGCACCGACCGACGGGCCACACGGTCGTGGCCACCGAAAGCCGGTCGCAGCACGAGAACCGCGCCCGCGCGATCCGGCGCCTTCGCGAGGCCATCGCGATGAACGACCGCCGTCCGATCGCGATCGACGCGGACGCGTTCGAGATCCCCGAGGCCATCCGCGCCTGCATCGCCCGAGACGGCCGGCTCCGTGTCGGGCGACGAGACGCGCGATACCTCCCCGCCGTCGCCGCGATGCTCGACCTACTCGAGGCCGCCGAAGGACGGCTCTCCCACGTCGCAGACTGCCTCGGCCTGCGCACCGGCGCCGTCTCGGCCTTCTTGACGAGGGACCCGAAGCTCCTCGCCGCGGCCAACAAGATCCGCCGACGACACGGGCATCGACCGCTGAAGGGATAGCCGCGCCTCACTCCGCCCGCCTGAGCAGCGCATGGAAGCCGCCGTCGCGCCACCCGGTGATCCGCTCGCCCGCCGTCGGCAACGTCAGGTCGGAGCCCTTCATTCGCCAGCCGGATTCTCGCACGAGGAAGTCGGACAGCACCTGGGCCGTCTCCTCGGGTTC
>CAZKCX010000339.1:0-7463 GCA_964550865.1 uncultured Planctomycetales bacterium | reverse complement strand
TGGCGTGGAAGGTGTCGTAGTGGACGCGGACCTTGGGGCTGCCGATCTCCTTGCAGAGTGCGACGGCGTCGGCGGTGATGTTCAGGAAGTACGTCTCGAACCGATTGATGGGCTCGATGCCGAGCATCACGTCGGTGGCCTCGGCCGTCTTGGCGACCTTGCGGAGCGAGGTGACGCATCGCTTCCATTCGGTTTGCGTGCGGCCGCGACCGACGAGCATGCCGACGGGGGAATACTCCGGGCCGGAGACGCCGTCGGCGCCGATGTCGGCGCCGATCTCGAGGACGCGGGCGATGTGGTCGACGCCGGCCTGACGGACCTTGGCGTCGGCGTGGACGAGGCTCTGCTCCGGGGCGAGCACGGTGCAGATGGTGCAGCCGAGTCCCTTGTCCTGGATCGCGCGAGCGGTCGATTTGACGTTGACGGTCTTGGTGTTGAAGATCGGCAGCTCGACGCCGTCGAAGCCCATCTTGGCGACCTTGTCGATGAGCTTGAGGTCGGTCTTGGAGTTGAAGCTGCCCGTCCAAAGCATCAGGTCCACGCCGAGTTTCATGTCTGAGGGCCTCCTACGTGAGTTGGGTGGTTCGTGAATCCGCACGTATTATAGGTTCGGCTCGGCGGGGGACAAGCGGGCGGCGGCGCGGCCGCAGAGCATCTCGAACGTGCCTGGGCAGAGGTCCTTGGGGATGCGGAGCCAGTCTTTCGCCTCGACGATTGTCTCGATGTGGCGGAAGCGCGCACCGGCATCATCGAGCTTGTAGATACGAGTCGAGGCGAGATCCCATCGCGGGGAGATCTCCGTCGGCCGGATCATGACGTCGCCGACGGTCCGCGCGACGTGGAGGCGAAGGCGCTCGGAGGCGATCGTCTCGAACGTCGCTTGGGCATCCCCAGACGATCGGCGCGCCGAAGAGGCGCTGCACATTGGCATTCCGCCGGACCTTCTCGGCGAGGGTTACGAGGAGGCCCCTCTGCTTGGCCCATGCGCGAAAGGTCTTGGCTATCGCGACGTAGCCGCCCTTGGGAAGGAAGTGGTAGGTGACGCGGCGGGGGTAGGCGAACGTACGTTTGCTCGAGACGAAGAAGAGCTTGGGGGCGACGAGTTCCTTCTTGCCGACGGGGTAGCGCCGGAAGTCGACGTGGCCGTTGTCGGACGTGTCGATGATCATCAGCCAGCCGAAGCCCTTGTCGAGGTCACACAGCCCGACCCAGGGCATGTCAAGACGGTCGGCCGGCATACCACGCTTCTTGAAGGGGTAGTCATCGACGGGGTAGACGTGGCCGTTGCAGTAATCGGCGACGGCCATCACGCCGCGAGGGGTGTCGAGCAGGAACGGCTCGAAGAAGGGCATCCAATGGGCCTCGACGTTGCGGTCGGGCATGTCGAGGGTGATTGCCAGCGCGCCGAGGAGGTCTGGTGGGATCTCGAAGGTGACGTGGCAGGTATTGGGTTTGCCTTCGGTGCTGCCGAAATCGGTCTGGAAGGTCAGTCCGGTTTGGGGTGCGGCCAGTGGACGGACCTCGCGGAACGTCGGTTTCTCGTGGTCGGTCTTGGATTGCTTCGCGGCTGGTGTGAAGGCGGCGGGTTGTCGCCACAGGTAGTCGGCGGTCTTGTCGCGGACGGAGAGCGAACCGCTGAGAGGGTCGACGACGATGCGGATGGCGTCGGTGTCGATGAGCCACCGTCGATCGTCTCGGATCGTCCTCGCATCCGAAGCAAGCGCGCAAGTCGCGAGGAACAGCAAGAGGGCGGCGGCGAGCAGCGAGCGGAATGCCATTCGATGGCCTCCTATACGTCTGTGTCGTAGCGTGGGGCCGTGACATGCTGCAGGCTTTCTTCGAGGCGCCGTGCACCGCAAGTCGATTGCCCTCGCGTTCCTCAAGGCATCTTCGGACCGATGAGGAGGACGGCCGCGCGCCCCTTCAAGGACAACTCGACCTTGCCGTGATCGTCCGTGGTCTCTTCGCGGATCTCACCCGTTGCGGGATCGGCGAGGAGCCAGCTTCTGGCGCCGCCTCCTAAACTCACCCTTCCTTGATAGAGCTTGTCGGCCGTGTTGAGTGCAAGCAGCACGTCGCGGCCGTCGCGTCGGAAGCGCCCGAGGACGATCCGCTTGGAGGCGGGTTCGAGGCGTCCGAGCGCACAGGACGCGTTGAGCCGGTTGGCGATCTCGCCGGCCGGCGGATGGCCGTCGCGAAGCAGGATACCGCCTGACTTGGCGAAACGCTGCACGACCTTGTCGAGGTCCGGTGGCAGTTCGACGCCGGCCGGGAAGACGATCGCGATGAAGCGATGACCCGCAAGGGCGAGGTGATTGCCTTCCGGCTTCGCCCGACCGAGGTGCTCGTGATCGACGAGGGCGAAGGAGACCTGTGCGGCAGTGAGCGCTCGACCAAGGCCAAGGAAGGACCGGACGATCTGTTGTGCTCGCGTCGACTGCGATTCGAGCGTGAGCCGCTGGGCGATAGGGCGATACTCGGCCCAGAGGTCGCGGATGGGGTAGTACAGCAGGACGTCCGGGGCGAGTTTCGCATCGCGAAGGAGGGCGTTCAAACGGCCGGTGTAGTCGCACCACGCGCGGTACTTCCGGCCGCCGCCCTTCGACGTGCCGGTCTCGACCGACGTGACGATCTGCGTCATCGAGCCGTAGTAGGAGGCGAACTCGGTGACCCCGAATGCCGCCTGCCAGGCCGACGTCGCCTGCATCCAATCGAGCGGCACCGGGCCCTTGCCGGCCATGCGCTGCGAGAAATCGCTGACCTCCGTCATCACCTGGCGGCCTCCGCTCAGGATTGCCGCCGACGCCGGCAGCGCTGCGGTGAGCCAGCCGCTGTGCAGGGGCACGGACGGATCGGAGTTCAGCATGTCGAGGCCGGGGATGTCCATCCGCGTCAGGCACTCCAGCATGTTGCCGTACAGCGGGACGTGGTGGAGGATCTGTTCCTCCCAGAGCATGTGGCCGGAGGAGGCGACGCCGTGCTTGCCGCACCAGTGCTGGATCTGGCCGAAGTACCGCTCGGCGACCAGGTCGGCGACGAGGGCCCAGAAGCGTCGGCGGACCACACGATCCTGCTTGGCATCGCCGACGAAGAGGCTCTTGCGAACGGCCAGGAGATCCTGGTCGTATCGCTCGCGGTAGCGCTTCGGCAGGTCCGCACACCAAGGCACGCCCGGCAGGGGCTTGACGTTCTCCTCGTCTACCGGATCGACGACGCGGACTTTCTTGCGGACGTGCTCGGGCAGCTTGCCGAGATCGACGACCAGGAGCGAGGGCTCGTCGGTGAAGAACGCGCGGATGCTCTTGCCGATCCGCAATCCGAGGCGTTTGCGATACGCCTCGTGCGTCTTGGCGATGAAGCTCTGCATGGCCGCTCTGTCGAGTAGGTTCGGGTAGCGCCGGGCGGCGTAGAAGTTGTTGCTCGCGTGCGTGTACTCGTAGGCGGGCCGGACGAAGAAGGGCTCGTCGCGCGACGGATCGTATACGAGCGCCTGGGCCTCGTACTTGGGATTCCCCTCGAGGACGAGTCCTCCGGCCGACGCGCTGGGGTATCCGTCCTCGTCGTAGATCCAGATGACGAGCCCCGCCTCCTCCGCGGCCGTCACGGCTTGGACCAGCGTGTTCCATCGCTTCTCCGATCGCATGTACTCGGTGAAATCGACATTGCAGACGATGCCGCCCAGTCCGGCTCGCCTCATCGCCTTCATCGCGTCGACGTTCGCCCGATTGGCCGGCACGCCGTGGACGATCTGAAGAGGCCGGAGCTCGGCGGGCGGATCGGACCAGCCCGCCTGCAGCGATTGAGGGAGTTTCGCTACGGACGTACCCGGCTCGGCGGCGTGCAAGCCAACTCCTCCGAAACAAACCATGGTTACGAGAATCGCCCACATGAAGTCGGTTGCGTCTGCCATGCGTCGGTGCCTTCCGGAATGTTTGAGATTCATCGGCAAGTTGAATTCGTGTCCCCGCGGCTCCCTCGTTGGTACTCGGGACAAGTGATGCCATGGGCCACTCATTTGTGAGTAGCGCGCGATCGGCTGTCACCCGCGTGCAAGCATACCGTGATCGGCTGTCACGTATGTGCGGATGTCCGCCCCCGGGGTGCTGATTCGCATGCAGCCCGCGGAGGCCCGCCAATCATCGGTTCGACCGTCTCCGCACACCCGCTTCCTTGAGCGCTGCGGCCATGTTCGCGTACGAGAGCTTCGCGGCCGCCACGGGATCGTAACCCGGCCGCCGATGGATCTGACTGCTGACCTCGACGACGACGGGCCCGGCGAATCCCGCCGCCTTCAGCAATTGCATGTAGCGTCCGAAGTCGGTCGGTCCCTCGCCCGGCAGGAGGAAGCGGACCTTGCCGTCGACCCGCTTGCCGTCCTTGGCGTGTACGAAGACCGTCTGCGGAGCCGCGATGTCGATGGTTTCGGCCAGGCCGCGGTTGATCAGCGTGTAGTGGCTGTAGTCGTAGACCATCTTGATCCACGGGCTGGCGACCTGCTGGATCAGCCAGATCGCGCCCTCCGGCGTGTGGAGGGCGCCGCCGACGTGCGGCTTGACGGCGACGACGGTCTTGCATTGCTGGGCCACCTTCGCCCAATCGGCGAGCCGCTCGGCCATCTTGCGCTTGCGCTGTTCCCACCGGTCGGACTTGCCCCCGACGACCGTCTCTATGATGGGCTGCTTGCCGGTTGAGAGTTCGTGGCCGAGGTCGGCCGCGGCGCGGATGCGATCCAGGTTTGCCCCGTGCCTCTTCTCGTCGGCCAGGAGGTGGACGTTCTCCATCAGCGACGGCAGCGAGAGGCCGGTGTTCTTCAAGGCCTTCGCGATTTCGCGGCGGTCGTTCGGGCGGAGCTTCCTCGGCTCGGTCGGCCAGCCCGCGAAGAGCGTCAGCTCGACGCCGTCGTAGCCGATCTCCGCGCAAGTTCGGATGGCGTCCGTCGGCTTCAGCGAGCGCATTCCGTAGAGGCTGAAGCCGAGGGACATCGTGGGCGTGGCCGGCTTTGGCTCCGCGCCGTGTGTGTGGCGCCCCGGCAATGACGCGTGGGCAGACCCGGCCAGGGCACCCAACAACAGCGATCGTCTCGAAAGCGACATGATAAGTCACCTCTGGTCTTTCTGGGCTTGGCGCGTGCCCCACGATTTCATCCGCGGGGACCATCGCTCGCACGATTGGGACGCCAATTCCCGAGTCGCATCTGTGTCCCCCACCTCTACGGACCTGTTCAGGAGGGACATCTGTCGCCCCGTTGGGGCTTGTTGACGGATGTGGCACGGTTCCCAGGGGCTGGCGCCCCTGGCTACACACCTTCACCCCTTCGGGGTGGTACCACTTTCCGCCAAACAGGTACTGCTCTATCTGGCAGTGCCAGACGATGCTTCGCGATCAAGCACTGCTGACGCCGCCGTGGCATCAAACACCCATCATGCGACACGGGCACCGCCCCTCGCCAAACTGGTACACATCTCCCTCGGCCAGGCATGGGAGAAGTGGAGAGGTGGGCCACACCGACTGCGCAAGCATGTCGGAGCCGCCCGTGGTGAGCCAAGTCGCACCACCGGAATCCTCCGGCGCGGCGGCGCCGCGCGGCATGAATGCCGCGGCTCGAGCAGCAACTAGTGGCATACATGAACATTGCCATAGTCGCACCACGTGTGAAACACGGTACTACTTGCCAAACTTGCCAAACGTTCAACTACGCCCTGGCCCCGTCCGCGGCCTTGTTCAGCGCGTCCATGAAGACGGGGAAGAACTCGGAGTAGTCGTGCCACGTGCGGGCGCTGATCATGTTGCCGGCGGTCACGACGGGTTCGTCGACGAACGTCGCCCCGCAAAGCTCGATGTCGAACCGGCACTTGGGCACGGTGGCCATGTTCTTGCCGCGGATCACATCCGCCTTGGCGACGATCTCCGCCCCATGGCAGACGACGCCGACGGGCCTGCCCTTCGCGAAGAAGTGCTTGACCGTTCGCATGAGGTCCTTGTCGTAGCGGATGTACTCCGGCGCGCGTCCGCCGGAGATGAAGATGCCGAGGTACTCCTCCGGCTGGATGTCGCGGAAGGCGATGTCGCTCGGCAGGTGGTAGCTCGGCGTCTCCTCGGTGATGTCCCAGCCGGGCGGGATCTCGTGGTTGACGAGCGGGTAGAGTTTCTTATCCGGCCCGGCGACGACGATCTCGAACCCGTCTTCGGGGATGCGGAAGTACGCGTAGAGCGTGTCCATGGTCTCGGACGCGTCGCCGATGATGAGCAGGACCTTGCCGCGATCTCGCTTGCGGGGCTTCGCCGCCGCGGGACGGATCGCGCCGAGCGCGGCGGCTCCTGCGATGGCGGCGCCGGAATTTCCGAGAAATGCCCTTCGTGTGCTGTCTGCCATGATCGTTCTCCTGCGTTCGCGTGTTGCCGAGGGGGCGCGAATTGCTGATCGAATTCGTGTCCCCCACCTCGGAAGAGGTGGGCCACCCGGCTGAGATGGACCACACAAGTAGAGGTAGGTCACCCCGTTTTCGTGAGCCGGTCACATCTTGTTACTTGCGATTCACTCATACACCTTTCGGAATGGCCCAATGCCCCTTGCGATAGGTTCGTTTGACGAAGGCGTTGGCGTGCGGGTCGCCGAGGATCTGCTCGGTCTTCGGGTCGAACGCCAGCCGCTCGCGCTGCGTCCGCGCCAAGAGGTTCGCCAGATGCGCCAGGCTCGCCGAGAGATGGCCGATCTCGATGTCCGCGTTCGGCCGCTTCCCGGTGCGTATGGCGTTGAGGAAGTCGGCCGTGTGCTCATCGAGAGAGAAGGACCCGCGCCCCTCCTTGATGAGCTTGTTCCCCTCGCCGAAGAGCCTGAAGCCACCCTTCTTGCCCAGGATCATGTATCCCTTCGTGCCGTAGAAGGCGTTGCCGTTCTCGTATCCTTCCTGCACGTAGGGCGTCCAGATGCGGTGCTCGTAGATCAGCAGCTTCTTGCCCGGTGGGTTCTCTACGGTGGGATACTCGAACACGGCGTATTGCGTGTCGGGGAATTCTTGGTCGTCGTCGAAGAACATCTTCGAGCCGTGGCCGGACATCATCGACGGATACGTATCGACGCCGAGCCCCCACACGGCGATGTCCATCTCGTGGACGCCGTCGTTGCCGGCGTCGCCGGTGCCGAAATCGTACCACCAATGCCACGTGTAGTGGTGGCAGTTCTTGCGAAAGGGCCGCATCGGGGCGGGTCCGACCCAGAGATCGTAGTCGAAGCCGGCCGGCGGCTTGCTCGGCTTGCACTTGCCGATGTTAGTTCGGCGCTGGCTATTCCATGCTTTGGCGATCAGGACGTCGCCGATGGCCCCCTCACGAAGAAGCTGCACGCCGTGCTGCAGGACGGGCGTGCTGCGGCTCTGCGATCCGACTTGCATCACGCGCTTGTGGCGGCGGGCGGCCTCGATCATCAACCGCCCCTCGCGGATGTTGTGCGAGCAGGGCTTCTC
>CAZKCX010000338.1:0-7481 GCA_964550865.1 uncultured Planctomycetales bacterium | reverse complement strand
CGTCTACGAAGTACAGGTACGAGGCGCCCTTCGGTCCGCCCTTGGGGTAGTAGCCGTGGTAGTAGTTCTTCCATCCGCCCTTCTCAGTCTTCTGGAACCCCTCCCACGGCCCGGAGGCGACCGTCGTCTCGCGGAGCATGTGGTGGTGGCACGAGATGATGATGCTGTCTCGGTTCCGCTCGACCATCCGCTTCCACCAGGCGAAGGTCTCACCGGTGACGGCCCCGGCCGGATAGCCTCCGCGTTTGCCGCGACCGACGGGCGGGCCGCCGTCGTTGCGGTCGGCCATCATGAGGAAGAGGACGTTGCCCACGCGGAAGCTGTAGCGCTCCCAGGTCCCCTCGATGGGAAAGGGGCGACGGTCGTTGTGCACGCCCGAGACGTCCGGGTGCTCGCCCGTCGGGTCGATGTAGGTGCGGAACCACCATTGCAGGCGTTGGCCCGGAAGCGTGGCGTCGTGATTGCCCGCCAGACAATAGAATTGCTCGCGTCGGTGCTTCTTCAGGGCACCGAACTGGTGGATGACCTCGCGGCCCTCCTTGTCGTGCGGCGGGCCTTGCGTACCCGAGAAGTCCCCGAGGTGCACCGCGATGTCCCAGGCGAAGGGCGGCCCGCCGTCCTTTCCGCCGAACTCCGATTGCCGGATGGCGTCTGCGAGGCTCTCCCGCTTTCCGGCGCGCTTGTCGGTCCCGACGTGGCAGCAGCCCGATGCCCACAGACGGAATTCCCTTGCCTTCTCCTCGGCGCTTGAGCTCTCTCTTTGCGGCTCCGCCGCTGCGAGCAGGCCGGCGATGCCAAGCAGTGACAAGTACGCCAATGGTTTGCTCATGGCAAGCTCCTTCTGTTTCGAAACCCAAGGTGCCTTGCCGGAAGATTGAAGAGTTTTCCGAAGAGACCTCTATCTGGGTGGTCCATGGCTGAAGCCATGCGGTCTCGAATCTCCGATCGAATTCGTGTCCCCAGCTCTGAGGAGGTGGGCCACCCCAGATTGCCGAACTGGCGAAGCATTCTTGCCAGCAGCTTACTTCGCGACCAGCTCCGCACGAAGACTGTCGAACCGGACGCGGAGCGAGTCGCCCTTCTGTCTCGCCTGACCGGTCAAGGCGATATGGATCTCTTCCTGCCATGTCACGGGGATCTTGGCCAGCTCCTTTCCGTCCAGGAAGACGTGCACCGCATCGCCATCGTGGACGAGCTTCATCGTGTGTCGGCCATGATCCTCCGCCTTGGCGACCTCCTTGCCGTTTCCGGTCTGGCCGTTCAGGTTATACGACCAGGTGTTCACCTCGGTATCGTGGGAGAACATGATGTAGTTCGACGGATCGATCCAGAGCCACAGGCTCGACCGCGCGCCGCTCCCCTTGGCCTCCAAGCCCAATCGCTCCACTTGCACGACGAGCTTCTGGCCTTTGCCGATGCTGAACGCGCCGCGTGACATCAGCGTCCGGCCCGCCCAGTAGTTCGTGCCCGTCGCGCCGGTGAACTCCAAGACGTTGTTCACCACACTCGCCCTGATGCCCGAACGCGCGGTGCTCTCGAGACCGAGATCGATCACCTCCCACTTCTCCCGATCGATGGCGTTGCCGGTGAAGTCGTCCACGAGCTTGCTCAGCGTCGGCGGAGGCGGCGGCAGCTCGACGTCCGGACTCGGCGGAAGGCCCACGCCGCGAGCGACGAACCTGTACTGCCCGGCGTCGGCGCGGAAGGCCGCGAAGCCGTCCTCCATCCCCACGAACGTCGCGCCCCCGATGCGACCGGCCGGCTGACCGTCCTTGACGACCACGGTGTCGCCTTCGGCGATCTCGATCCCCTTTCGTCCGAACGTCGGCACGTAGATCCAACCGCTGGTGTTCGCCGGGAGCGAGACCTGCATGGTCAGGTCGCCCTCTTGGAACGACCAGTTGCTCACGACCGGGCCGTGCAGCGTCCACTCGCTGGCCTTGACCCATCTCAAGTCCCCGACCGGGCGCGGGCAGACGATGATCTTCTTGAACCCCGGTGCCGCCGGCGCGATGCCCGCGAGGGATTCGTAGTACCACTCCCCCACCGCGCCGAGGCAGAAGTGGTTCCGCGAGTTCATGCCCGGACCCTTCACGTCGCTGTTCCACAGCTCCCAGAGGGTCGTGGCGCCCTTGTACACCATGTAGCCCCATGACGGATAGGTCGTCTGCGTGGCCAGCATCCAGGCGAGCCCATGATGCCCCCTCGCCGTGAGCACGGGGTTGATGTAGCCGGTCCCGAGGAATCCCGTCGAGAGATGCACCTTTCGCTCGACGATGTCCTTGACCACGTTTTCCGCCACGGCCTCCACGCGATGCGGCGGGACCATACCGAAGAACAGCGGCAAGAGGTTTGCCGTCTGCGTCTCGCCCGGGTACCCGTTGGTGCTCCTGTCCAGGAATTTCTCGTTGAACGCATTGCGGATCTTGTGCGCGAGGTCGGCGTACCTGGCGGCCTCGTCGCGCCGACCGATCGCCGATGCCATCTTGTTCATCAACACACAGTCGTAGTAGTAGTACGCCGCGCTGATCGGCTTCTTCGGTGAGGGGACGACGGCGATCCAGTCGCCGTAGCCGTCGCGCTCGTACAGATGGTCCTTGGCATGGCGTGTCATGTAGTCCACCCAGGCGACCATGCCGTCCCAGCACTCCTCGATGATCCGCGTGTCACCATAGTGGCGATAGACCTGCCAAGGCACGATGATGCACGCCTCCCCCCACGCGGGCTTGGCGGGGCTGGTCGAATGCGTGGGGTTCCAATCGCGAACGGCGCCGTCCTCGCCCTGGCAATCGAACATGTCCCGCATCCACTTGGTGTAGAACCGGGCCATCTCGAGGTTCCAGCACGACGTGTTGCAGAAGATCTGCGCGTCGCCCGTCCAACCGAGGCGCTCGTCGCGCTGCGGGCAGTCCGTCGGCACGCTGTACAAATTGCCGCGCTGGCCCCAGAGGATGTTGTGCTGGATGTGATTGACCAAATCGTTCGAGCACTCGAAGCGTCCGACCTGCGGAGAGGCCGTGCAGATCATGCGAGCCAGGAGGGCATCCTTGTCCGGCGTGCCGGGATAGCCGGAGACTTCCGCATACCGAAAGCCGTGATACGTAAACCGGGGCTCCCAGGTCTCTACCCCATCGCCCTTGAGGATGTAGTGATCCGTCGCCTTCGCGCTGCGAAGGTTGTCGACGTAGAACTTGCCGTCCTTGATCACCTCGGCGTGGCGGATCGTCACCTTCGTGCCCGCTTCCCCTTCCACCTTGAGGCGGACCCACCCGGTGAGGTTCTGGCCGAAGTCGAAGACGAACTTGCCCGGCTCCATCTCCGTGACGCTGACGGCGGGAAGCTCCTGAATCCTCCGGAGCGTTTCCTTGGCCTGCGGCACCAGATTGGCCACCGGTTGATCGACGTGCTGAACTTCCAGCCAGGCCGAGTCGTCGAAGCCGGCCTCGTCCCAGCCCGGCCGCCCGAGCCGAGCGTCGTACGTCTCCCCGTCGTAGATGGAATCAAAGCTGATCGGGCTGATGGCGGCCTTCCATTGCGGGTCGCTGCACACGATCTGCGTGGTCCCGTCGGCGTATTCGATGACAAGTTGGGCGATGATCCGCAGCGAATCCCGCCCGGGCTGATTCCGCTCGCCGCCGATCCGCCCGTGCCACCAGCCATTGCCGAGGATCGCCCCCACGGCGTTCCGACCGCTCTTGAGCATCGGCGCGATGTCGTAGGTCTGGTATTGGATGCGTTTCTCGAAGCGCGTCCACCCGGGCGTGAGGAGATCGTCGCCGACCCGCACGCCGTTGAGATAGAGTTCGTAGGCACCGAGCCCGGTGACGTAGACACGCGCACGGCGAATCGCATCCGGCCCTTCGTCCAGGTTGAACTCGCGCCGCATCATCATCGAACGGAGCGGACGCTTCTTCGGCGTGACGGCCTTTCCACCCCAGGGCTCACAGCCGAACTTGCCGATGACCTTCGACTTGATCCAGTTGCTGTCGTCGAAGGCGACGGCCTGCCAACCTTCCTGCTTCTTGTCGGAAGCCAGCCAGGCCGGATCGGTCAGGATCCACTGCGTTGTCCCGTCCTGGAGCTGGACGCGGAGCGTTGCGCGAAAGCCCGCCGCCGAGGATTCGTTGTAGGCGGAGACGGCGATGACGTTTTTGCCGGTCCGTGCCTTGCCGCCGATCTGATAGTCGTAGACTTGCTGCCAGTTGTCGCCCTTGCCGACTTGCTCGCCGTTGACGAACAGCGTGAAGGCGTTGTCGGCCGTGCACCGGAGCCGGGCCTCGGCCACCTTCGCCCCCTCGGGCAGGATCAGCGTCCGCCGGAGGTAGACCGTTTGCTTGTCCGCCTGCTTGGGATGCCAGATCCAGCTCCCGAACTTCCAGCCGGGCGGCGGGCCGACGGTGCTTCGCTTGAGCGGCGGAACGTGAATCCAGCGGGCCTTCCAATCCGCCTTCTCGCGAAGACCCACCTCGAAGCACGCGATGTCGCTCCAGGGTGAGCGCACGCCGCCGGCGTCCCACGTCCGCACGCACCAGTAATAGTCTCGGCCGCTCCGGAGCGGGAAGCCCTCGTAGGCCACTTGCGTCGAGCGGTCGCTCGCGACCTTCCCGCTGTCCCACATGTCGGGCGCGCCTGCCGTGAGCTTCTTTGCCGTGCTTGCGACCCAGACCTGATAGGCCGTCTGACGCGCGCCCCGACTGAGATCGTTCACGGTCCACTGGAAGCGAGGCACCGAACCTTCCACCGCGAGTGGGTGGTCCTGGTACTCACATCGCAGGCGCTGCGGCGGGCCGGCCTTCGCATGGCACCAGGTCGGAACAAGCGCCACGGTCAGCACCACCATACTCAGAGTCATGGACCCTCTTTGTTTGGCTCGCTCGATCATTGTGGTTCTCCCAGGGGTAGGACCCGGCGTGTGTGCGGGCCCGATCCTGTCCGTACGATGATGCGCTACATGGCTTGATCCTGCACATAGTCCTTCTGCTCTGCAGACGCTTGACGGCGCGTACGGGTAACCCGTGACGTGAGCCGTAGGCGACGCGAATTCGGCTTTGATTCGTGCGCGCCGCAAAAAGAAGTGGCTGGCCCGGCGAGGATCGAGGGCGAGGGGCCACTAGTCGGTCTGCCCCGCTTCGGACTCGGGCCCCCGCCGAGCGAGGCCTTCCGGGGCGTTTGCAGTCGTCGTTCGGCTAGTCAGCCTCAGGGTCCACCGTCTTGACGATGCCTTCCAGGACCGGGGGACGCAATCCCGAAAGGATGAGGTAGACGACGAATCCGACGAGGAACGAGTACACGCCCGTCGGATGCCATTCGGCCACGATCTGGCTCCCCAGCGCCTTGGTCACCATGCCGTTGTTGGAGATACCGACCAGAAAACCGATTAGCCAGGCGGCATAGCCGGCGATGTTGACGCCCCGCCTGGGCCCCGACCATTTTCGCCCGGACAGGAACCAGTCGGCGGCCATCGCCCCGACTACCGGACCAAACGAGGCCCCGATCAACCCGAAGTACGGCGCCAGGTTCGCCGAGAGACCCGTGACGGCCAGAATGATGCCGATCGTCGCACCGCCCAGCGTCAACGGGACCCGCGACGTCGGACTGCCCAACATCGTCGAGAGGCTGTTGCCGATGACGAACGAACAGAAGCAGGCCGGGGCCATCGAGCCGATCGCGAAGAGAATCAGCATGATCTTGCCGATCGTGGGACTCAGCATCTTCAGGCTGTTTCCGTACGTCAGGTCAACCATCTCCGGGTTCTTGCCGAGGGCCCCGGCGACGGTCAGCAGGGCCAGCCCCGCGGCGAAGACACCAGCCACGAAGATCCCGCCAAGCCCGCCCAGTTGCACGTCGCTCTTGTTGCGAGCATTGCTACAGAAGTCGGCCCCAACCGCGCCGGCCGTGGCAAAGAACCCGACGATCAACTGGATCATCAGGAGCATTCCCGCATAGGCGGGCCACGTCGATCCTTCCCGGATCGCCGCCACCGGCTGGGAGGACGCGCCGATTCCTCCGGCGGCCAGGATCACGCCCACAAGCAGCAAGACGATCGGGACGATGGGGAAGAACTGGCTTATCTTGGCTACGTAGTCGATTCCCTTCGCCCCGAGGAACGCGAAGACGTAACCCCACACCACCGCGAAGACCACGAACGTCCAGTTGAACGCCGGCTCGTGCCCGAACTCCTGCGGTCCGTACAACGTGATGGCCGGTTGCCCGATTCCGTTGAGAATGAACTTGGCGGCATAGAACGTCCCGACGCTGTACCATCCGATCTGCAGCAGTCCCATGAAGATGCCGGGCAGGAAGTACCCGCCCTTCACGCCAAACGTGCTCGTCCCGACGATATACAGGGGCAGCCCCGTCTTCATCCCGAGCATGCCGGGCACGAAGTAGAAGAGAAAATGGCAGAGCAGCCCTGCCAGGACGATGCCAACCAACAGCATGGCAAGGGAACTATACCCCAGGGTGTTCGCCGCAAGCTGATCGTAGAATGCCACCCACAGGAAAATGCCGGCGTACGAGGGCATCGTGTTCTTGAACCACGCCGCACGCTTGTCGGCTGCAACAGGGTCAGCCGATCGGATGTACTGCGGTACGTCGTTCGCTGCCATGTTGGTCCCTTTCTGTACGCGATATGGAAAGCGCCAAGACAAGTAGTTGTTGCGAAGATTCCAACCGCTTCGGGCTTGCCTGTCAAGCACATCACGTTGCACGACTCTCGAAAGAGCGAAGCGCTGGCCTGCCTGCGACAAGACGGCAAAACCGGCCGGTCGACCTTGCGGTTACCGACCCACCCCACGCTGAAAACCCCGCGTGCCTCGACCGTTCATGACGGCCGCGACGCCGTCAAAGGAGAAGCTCTCCCGTTCGGTCTCGCCGGTGACGCCCCGACTCATCGCGGCTCCTCTTCGCCCCGTAGCTGGCGCTGCATCAGGTCGGCGATGACCTCGGCGACGCTGTTGCCCTCGAACAAGACGGCATGCACGGCCTCGACGATTGGCATCTCCACCTGGTGGCGTCGGGCGAGGGCAAGAACGCTTTGGGTCGTGGCCACGCCCTCGACGACCGACCGGGTCGTGGCCAGCACCGCCTCCAACGACTCGCCGCGACCGATCCGCTCTCCCGTCGAGCGGTTCCTGCCCACGGGAGAGATGCACGTGGTCACGAGGTCACCCAACCCGGCCAAGCCGGCGAACGTCTGCCGCTTCGCGCCCATGGCCACGCCCAGCCGCGCGATCTCGGCGAGCCCGCGCGTCAGCAAGGCCGCCTTGGCGTTGCAGCCCGCCTCCAAACCGTCGATGCATCCGGCCGCCAGCGCAATGATGTTCTTGGTCGCCGCGGCCAGCTCCACGCCGAGCAAGTCGGTATTCGAATAGACGCGGAATGTCTTCGTCGCGAAGGTCCGTTGGACGAATTGCGCGAGCGCTTCGTCTTCGCTCGCGGCGACGGCCGTGGCCGGCAGACCTTGCGCGATCTCCGGCCCG
>CAZKCX010000337.1:0-7489 GCA_964550865.1 uncultured Planctomycetales bacterium | reverse complement strand
GCCCAGCCCCTTCGGGTACTGCTCGGTGAGGATCATCGGAAGCTCGAAGACCCGCGCCGCTCGGATCATCAGGCGGCACTGGTCCACGATGGTGTCGTACTCATGGAGGGCCGGTAGGAGCTTCTCCTGGAGGTCGACAAGGAACAGTAGGCTCCGTTCCGCGCTCAGCCTGTTGGGATGGTCGATCACCCGCGCCTCCTTCGTGGTCGGTACGCGTGCAGCCCCACACGCCCCTGGCTCTGTGAGAGGAACGCCGCGCATCTCCGCTTGCGTGTCGGCTCAAGTGTACTCTTGCCTCTTGCGGGCATCAATGACCGCTCCAGATTCGGAACGCGACGTGGAACGGCGTGACGTCGCCTCGGCGTCTTGCCCATAGGTTCTCGTGGCGCGATCAACACGATGCCAACTCACGGGCGGGCCGTTCGCATTACGGAGACGCCCGCGCTTCCGCGGATTGCTGGAAAAGCCCCGCCCCCTTCGCGACAATGCCCGGGAAGCGTAAGCCAAAGGTGATGGCTGCGCGCAACGGCCGACCTCCAGGAGGCATCTTATGCAGGCTTTCCTCGTATCCCTGGCCACGCTCTCTCCCGTGCTTGCGGCCTCGGACGCCAACCCGCGGCTTGCCGTCGAGCGGTCCGAAACCCGAATCCACAGCAAGGGCGGGCACTTCACGCTCAGCCTCGACACGAAGAGGGGCGGCGAGCTGTGCGAGGTCCAGCTCTTCGACGGGGCGAAATGGAACCGCGTGTTCGCCGCCCCGGCCGCGACCTGGCCGCTATTCACCGTCGCGGGCAAGGAAGGCACATTCGCCCTCGCCGCCGACGCCTCCGCCAAGGTCGTCGATCTCGTGGAGGCCGCGGACAAGATCACCATCAAGATCGCCGCGACGCTGCGCACCGCCGACGGCAAGGCCTCGCCCTGGAAGGCGGACCTGGCCTACGAGGTCTATCCGGAGGGCGCGGTCTTCCTCGACCTGACGTGCAAGCTGGAGGGCAAGGAATTCGCGCTGACCGGAGCGAGCGCAGGCTTCGCCGTGGATGAGGCCCTTCGCAAGGCGCCGAAGTACCTCGACAAGAACGTCGCCATCAAGCACGCCGGATTCCGTTCGGCACGCGTGTCCTTCGGCATGAACCCCGAGCGGAGCTTCACCAGCGAGGTGGAGGCGTTCGTCGAGCACAAGCGGCCGATGACGGGCCAGGTCGCTCAGACGCAGAAGGACGGGCGCTGGACGTGGACGCTCGGCGACGGGGGCGCGACGCTCAAACCCGGATTCACCTACCACAATCGTTTCGCCCTCGGGCTCGGGGCGGCCGAGACGGGCAAGCCCGAGAGCAACTGCGTCGGCCACCGCGTCTACCACTGGGTCAACTGGCTCGACAAGGAGAACTGGTACCCGACCAACGAGCAGATCGACAAGATGGTCGCCAACCGCGGGACGATGTTGATCCTGCACCATGAGTATTTGCTGCAGCGCGGCACGAACGGCCACCCGCACGCCGACTACCGCGTGGCCCGCGACCACAACGAGATGGTCCGCTGCATCGACTACGCCCACAAGAAAGGACTCCGCGTCGGGCTGTACATCCGCGGTGTCGAGCCGTACTGCCTGGATACCGGCTTCTGGCAGAAGTACTGCAAGCGCGATTGGGACGGGATCTACGCCGATTGGCACGGCCCGGCGGCCGTCGCGTGGCACGACGCACGCTACGAGGCCGAGACGCGACTCGGCGATAAGCACTTCTCCGAGGACGGCTCGCACGTACCCGCGCGAGCGTACTTCCTGTTCACGAAGCGGCTTCGCGAGACGGTCGGGCCCGGCGGGTTTCTCATCGGGCATCAGGGAAGCTTCAACTCCGGCATCCTGGCGAACCTGTGCTTCGATGCGTACCTGCCCGGCGAGACCGGGACGGACCGGCGGATCTTCTCGAGCCTGGACGAGGCCGTCTACAAGGGCATGCTCGGCGGCGTGGTGTGCATGCCGTGGATGCTTGACCTGCCGAAGTACCGCAACGCCGAGGGCGCGGCGAAGATGGCGGCGTGGGGGTTCTATCCGCACCTGGTGCTGGGCATTCGCGCGCGGCATACCAAGGCCCTGACGCTGTCGTGCGATCCGGACAACCCGCAGTATGACTTCATCGACCCGTACTGGCGGGTGCTTTCGGCCGTCGATGTCGAGAAGCTCCGCGTCTTCAACCTGCCGTCGGTGAACGTGGAGGCGGCGACGTCGTCGGACAAGAACGTTCGGTGTCTGGTGTACAAGGCCGGCCGGGATACGTACCTGGTCATCGCGGCGAATCTCGGCGAGAAGCCGGCGCAGGCGACGCTGAAGCTGGATGCCAAGGTGCTCGGGCTGACCGGGCAGTACAAGGTCGAGCGAATCGACGCGGCCACCGGCAAGGCGACCGACGCCGGCAAAACCTCCGACAGCGTCACGACGAGCCAGCTCCCGCAGTGGGGCATCGAGGGGTTTCGGCTCAGCCGGTGAGGGACAGCAGGGGTCGGGGCTCGGGGTTCAGGGTTCGGGACAGCAGGGACCCGCGATCCGGGATCCGGGATCGGGGGAACAGCAACAGCAGGGTCTAGGGTCTACGGGTCTAGGGTCTGTGGAACTGCAGAAGCAGGGTTCGGTGTTCAGGGATCGGGGGCCTGATGGGTGGCATGCCCACACCGCAGGGGTGGGCATGGGTAGGGTGGGTCGTTCCGACTCACCATGGAACTCACACGTGCGATCGAATGGGGAGTCAGCGGCGCAGGAGGCCATGCGTGAGGTATCCGAAGTGTCCTCCGGTGGCCACTTCAGTGTGTGGGTCTTCTGGGATAAGACGACCGAACTACATCATGGTAGATAGCCCGTAGGGTGCATCGTGATGCACCAGGGAAGTTCGTCGCCCCAACGGGGCGAGATAGAATAGCCAGGGGTGAAGTCCGCCGCCGAGGCGGACGAAACCCCTGGTCACTGAAGGGGCGAGATGCAATACGAACCCCCGGAGAAACGCGGCGGCCCTGCCGAAGGAGACAACGACATGAAGACGTCCGTGCGTGCACAAACGGCGCTGACCTTCGCGTCCATCGGCCTCTTCTGTGCGTCCGCCGACAGGACCTACGCCGAGGCGAAACGCCCGAACGGATCGAGTGCTCCGGACTCGCTCATCTACAAGGCCGTCGGCGACCGCAAGCTAAAACTCGACATCTCCTATCCGCCCGCCTGGAACGCGAGCGACAAGCGACCGGCCATCGTCTTCTTCAGCGGCGGCGGATTTCGCAACGGCACGACCGGCCAGTTTCGCCCGCAGGCCGACTACTTCGCCAAGCGCGGACTGGTGGCCGTCCGTGCGGAGTATCGCGATCGGAAGCGCGACAACGTCATGCCCGACGTGTGCCTCGAAGATGCGATGAGCGCGATGCGCTGGGTCCGCAAGCACGCGGGCAAGCTCGGCGTGGATCCCGGCCGGATCGTCGCGTCCGGCGGTTCGGCCGGCGGGTATCTCGCCCTGGCGACGTATACGATCAAGGGCATCAAGCCGGCCGGCGACGACCTCTCGACTTCCTGCAAACCCAACGCGATGGTCCTGTTCAACCCCGTCGTCGACTTCGTGTCGATCTCGGATCGGACCCAGGGCTGGGGGATCGATCGCAAGCGGCTCGAGCAGCTCAGCCCGCTGCGGAACATGACCAAGGACATCCCGCCGACGCTGATCCTGATCGGCACGCTGGACGCCTTTTGGAAGCAGGTGGATGCGTTCGTCACCAAAGCCAAGAAGCTCGGCGTGCCCGTCGAACGATACGTCGGCGAGGGCGCCAAGCACGCCTTCTTCAACAGATCTCCGTGGCTGGAGAGGACGGTGGTCGCGGCGGATGAGTTCCTCCAGAAGATCGGCTACCTCGAGGCCGAGCCGAAGGTCAAGCCGCCGACGCGAAAGCCCCGACCGCGCAAGGCACGAGCAGGCAGGGGAGGCAAACGGGGGGCTAAGCAGTCGCAGAAGTGAGGCCGCCGCGAGGGCCAGAAGGGGACAAGCAAGCGAAAGCCGGGGATCCGGGAGGAGGGGAACAGCAACAACGGCAGGGTTCAGGGGTCAAGGCTCGGGGTTCGGAACAGCAGGGTCCGGATTCGCCGTGGCCAGGCCGGGACCCCGAATCCGGGACGAGAACAGCAGGGATCAGGGACCCGACTTCGCTCCTGCTCCGCTGAAGCTGCGCAGGGCTACGCCGTGGCAAGCCCGGGATCAGGAATCAGGCCGGCGGAATTCGCAGAAGCGGAGTCTCGACGCTGCAAGCCATTCCGAGCCGGGCCGTCCTCGGCCCGGTCAGACACCCATGACGGATAGCGACCGGCCTGAGGATCCCGCTTCGCCCCTTGTGCAAACACTCGTCCAACAAGGTCAGCGAACGACGACATCGCGGCCGGCCATCTCCTCGATCAGGTCGCAGGTCTCGGGCAAGGGGTCGGCGTTTCGGATGCGATCGGCCAGGAGGCGACATTGCGCGCGGGCCTGCTCGGACTCGAGTAATTGCCGGAGCTTGCGGGCGAAGGCCGCGCCGTCGTCGGTCCGCGGATCGGCCTTGCGAGCGACGCCCATTCGCTCGAGCCGCGCCGCGTTGTCCGTCTGGTCCGCGGCGTAGGGCGTGATCAGATGCGGGATGCCCGCGGCCATCGCCTGGGCGGCCGTCCCCATTCCGCCGTGATGCACGAGCGCGGCCGCGCGCGGCAGGACCTGGCTGAACGGGACGTAGTCGAAGTGGGCTACGCCCTCCGGCAGCTCGTCGGGAAGTTGCGACGGATCGAGCGTGAGCAGCATGCCGCGTCTACCGAGGATGCGACACGCCTCGACGGCCGACTCGAAGAACTTCGCGCCCTGCCGCATGGCCGTTCCCGGCGAGAAGACGATGGGCGGATCGCCGGCGTCGAGGAACTCGGACACGCCGGGCGGGATCTCCTCCACGCCTTGGGCGTCGTAGAGCGGAAAGCCCGTGAGCCTGGTCTGCGGAGGCCAATCCGGTTGCGGCGGGCCGTACCATTCTGGAAACAGCCCGATGACTCGCTGCGGCGAGTGCCACCACTGGTGCAGGAATCGACGCACCGGCGGCAGGCCCAACTCGGCGCGGAATGCGTTCGTCGCGGGGCCGAGTATCTTGTCGGCCAGGAGCCGGTCAATGAGGTAGAAGGTTAGCCGCTTGCCGAGACGCGGCATGCGGGCGATGGACGACAGGCCCGACATCAGCGACGCCTCGTGCTCGCTGCGGAGCATCGTGGGCTGGAGGTGGATGGTGACCAGCGGGACGCCGAGCTTGTCGTGGGCGATCCGGGCGCCGTAGGCGAACCCCGCCGCGACGACCACCGTCTCCCCCGGGACGTATCGCTCCTTGATGGTCTCGTACATCGGCCGCAAGGCGGGGATCACGGCGTGCCGGGCGAAGACCTCCAACCCCTTTCGGGGCGTCCACAGGTCGGGGTCCTCGATCGCGGCGCGGTATTGCTCTTCCGTGCCGTTGCGGACGAACTCGAGCCCCGCCCCCTCGACGAGCGAGCGGAAGTGCTCGTTGCAGATGACCGCGACGCGATGCCCTCGCTCGGCGAGCCGCACGCCGACGCCCACGAAGGGGTGGACGTCGCCTCCGCTGCCGACGGGAATCATCAGCACGTGCATGCGTCAGACCTCCGCGTCCAACAGGCCCGCGACAAAATCGTCCACCAGCCCGTTCATCGTCTCAGGGCTGATCCGCCTCTCGTAGAACGTCGACGACAGATGCAGCCGGTCGCCCGTCATGTTGAGGTCGATGGCGAAGCCGGAGATGGGCGGCGGCATGCCGAGCCCCCACGCCATCCCGCGCGGCCGACCGCAAAACGAGGGTATGTACGTCTTGGACGCGCCGGAGAAGCCGACGAGGATCGACGGCGGCGTGCCCATGCCGATCGGCAGGAGCGACTCGTACTCCGGCGCGATGTTTCGGTACATGCTGTCGCTCAGCGTCGCGATGGACAGTTGCGAGAACAGCTTCAGCGCCGTCAGGTGTTTCTTGACGCCGTCGGCCGCAACGATCTGCTCGGTCTGTCTCCGCATCTCCTCGGCCGCCGCCTTGCGGTCTTCGGCCATCGCCGCGGGGATCCGCATCGGCAACCCGTGGAAGAGATTGTGGCACACGGGCGCGCGATCGCGCCGCTTGCGGAGGTCGATCACGTTGCTCGTCGAGTACCCCTCGTTGGGGCGTAGCTCCCGCGTCATGGCGCGATGGAGTGAACGGATGGCGGTGGCCCGGACGAAATCGCCGAACCGCGCGAACCCGAGCGCCCGCATCGACGCATCCTGGATTGCCTGCGTCTGCTCGGGTGTGAGGAAGCGGACCACGTGGCGGATCGGCCCGAACGGCCGGGACAGCGGCAGGTTCGGCAGGTAGGCATCGCGCCAGTCGGGCGGCGGGCCTTCGCCGAGCATGCCTGCAAGCGTCCGCAAATGTTGGAGCGTGGATCCCTCACCGATGAGCTTCTCGAAGTCGCGTCGCGACTCGTCGCCGACGCTGCGGACGGTCGCCGGGTCTGCCCTGTCGAGATAGAGCTTCTCGATCTCCTCGAGCCAGAGCGTGATGCCGCGGACGTCCATGAAGTAGTGCGGCCACCGAATGGCCAGGACGTCACCCTTCGGGAGTCCACGGAAGACGCGGAACTGGAGCGGCGGCAGGAACTCCACGTCGATTGGCTCGAGGAGAAGGTCTTCCGTCGCGCGGAGGAGCGTGTCCATCGTCGGCGGATCGAGGCGCTGGACGCGGATAAGTCGATCAAAGTTCGGCAGCGGCGTATCGAGTCGCCAGCGCGGCCGTCCCGTCACCGGGTGGCACCACAGTCGCGCGTTCGTCGCGGGATAGGCCTTGTAGACGGCGAGGAGCCCGCGGCGCAGGTCGTCCGGATCGAGCTCGCCCTCCAGTTCCAGGTGGACCTGGATCAGCGTGCCCGGCAGGCCCAGGCGCTCCAGCGCCTTGCTGTAGGCATAGAAGACGGTGTCCTGCGGATTGAGATCGGCGAAGACGGCCATGCGGGGCACCTTCAGAACGACTCGGGAGGCCGGCAACGCAGGCATCCGGCCGCAGAGCAAGTGTAGGCAAGCGGGCGGGGGCGATCAACGAGGGTGATCATGACGACAGTCACATCGTATAGTCAAACTCGTCCGCCAGGTCGCCGCAGATCTCGCGGACGATTCGCCGTTGGTCGTCGGTAAGGTCCTCGTTCTTCCCGATGGAGGTCTTGTCGACCGCGCGTGGCGCCTGGAACAAGCCCGGATCGCCGATTCCACCGAAGGCCTTTCGCGGACGTTCGTTGTCGAGCATCTGTTCGTCGAAGGGAAGGTCGATCCAGTCGCAGACTTCCTCGAGGTGATCGTGGGGATCGCGAACAAGATCCTCGTAACGAGCGACACGAAGATCCTTGCGTTTGGCCCACTCCACGAACACGGCCCAGTTCTTCGCCCCTTGGCGGACTACGTCGGTGGTCGTTTTGGCT
>CAZKCX010000336.1:0-7512 GCA_964550865.1 uncultured Planctomycetales bacterium | reverse complement strand
CGGTGAACTTGGTGCTGAAGAAGGGATCGAAGAGCCTGGCCTTCGTGGCCTCGTCCATGCCGCAGCCCGTATCCGCCACCTCGATGAAGGCGTAGTCGCCCTCGGGCAAGTCTTCCTCGAGATAGGTGGTCTCGAGGTAGTCGCGGTCCACCGGTATGGTGCCGGTTCGGATGGTGACGTAGCCGTTTCGATCCCCGATTGCTTCCGAGGCGTTGACGACGAGATTGGTCAGCAGCTGCTGGATCTGCTTGGGGTCGACACGGACCGTGCCGGTCGTCTCGGGAAGGTGGAAGACGATGCGGTGGCGCTTCGACACCGCCATCTCGAGCAGGTGCTGGATGTTCTGAATGAGTGGGGTGAGCCCGATCTTCCGCATCGTCATCGCGCCGCGACCGGAGTAGGCCAGCATGTGCGCTGTGATGGTCGCCGCACGCTGGGCGGCGGACTCGATCAAGGTCAGGCTCTCGCGGAAGGGCGACTCCTTGGGCATGTCCATCAGAACGAGGCTGACGTTGCCGAGAATGCCCGTCAGCAGGTTGTTGAACTCGTGCGCGATCCCGCCCGCCAAGACGCCGAGGCTCTCGAGCTTCTGGCTCTCGCGAAGCCGCTCGTTCATGCGGAGCTGCTCGGCCTCCGCACGCTTCTTCTCGGTGATGTTCCGACAGATCTTTCCGACGCGCGCGACGCGGCCGTGCTCGTCCGGGATCGGGTAGATCAGATCGGAGAACCAGATCGTCTCGCCCCGCCACGTGAGGCGGTTTTCGGCCACCATCGTCTCGCCCGTCTCGGCGACCTGCCGGATCTGATCCATGATCCGGCGGGCCTGGGGTTCGTCCAGGAAATCCAGTGGTGTCTTCCCGAGCAGCTCCGCCTCCTCGATGCCGTACCGGCTCGGGCCGTGGTAGTAGAGGTAGTGGCCCTCGGGGTCGTGCATGACCAGCAGATCCTCCGCGCTCTCGACGACCAGCCGGAGCCGTTCCTCACTGTCTCGAAGGGCCTGCTCCACCTTCTTGAGCGGTCGAAGGTCGACGTCGATGCAGAAGAGCTCGAGGCTGCCGTCGCGGCGATGCAGGAGCACGTGGGAAGACCACGCCGGGACCCGGGAGCCGTCCTTTCGCATCAGGCTGAGCTCCGCGGGCTCCGGCATCGTGCCGGTTCGCACCGCCCGGTCGATGACCGCGCGGACCTCGTCGCGCATCTCCGGAGGGATGATCAGATCGAGCAGGTTCTTGCCCAGCGCCTCCTCCGCGCTGTAGCCGTAGACCGACTCGTTGGCCTCGTTCCAGTAGATGATCGTTCCGTCGGGTCGGTATCCCTGGACGGCCAGGTTCGGAAGCTTCTCCAGCAGGTAACGGAAGCGCGCCTCGCTGTCGAGCAGATCCTCTTCTCGCTGCTTCTCGTCGGTGACGTCCGTCGCGATGCCGAGCACGTCGGCGGGCTGGTCTGCCGGCGCAGGCGGGACGTTCGTGCTGACCATCGCCCGAAGGGTGCCGCCGTCTCTCCTTCGGAATTGAAGGTCGTTGCTCCGACGCACGCCGGGCGTGCCGCGGTCCAGCAGTCTTTTCATCTCCGCCAGCGACCGTTCGTCCACGAACCCCGTCAGCGGTCTTCCGATCATCTCGAAGGGACTGTAGCCAAGCATCTCCGCCATAGGCCGATTGACGAAGATCAGGCGATCGGTGCGGTCGACCTCGAAGATGCCCTCTGTGGCCGTCTGCACGATCCGACGGAACCGCTCTTCGCTTCGGCGCAGGGCCTCCTCCGCCTTCTTGCGCGCGGTGATGTCCCGACTGATGCCGATGAGGCCTACCGGCTCTCCGTGCTCGTCGATGATGGGTGCTTGCGTGGTCGAAACCCAGCGTCGCCGGCCGTCGTTGAACAGGTCTTCCTCGTGGAGGTCGATGACGGGCTGCTGCGTCTGAAGGATCTGCTCTTCCTGGCGGCGGCTCCGCCGGGTGTGTTCGGCCGTGAAGAAATGCGAGTCGTCCTTTCCCTCAACCTCCTCGGCGCTCGAGACCCCGAACAGTTCACACTGTGCTCGATTCACGCGGGTGAACCGAAGCCGGTTGTCCTTGAAGTAGATGTTGTCCGGCAGGCTGTCCATGAGGGCGCGGAGGAACATCTCGCTCTCGCGAGCACGGTCTTGATCCCCAGGCGCCCCCGCGACGGCCTGAAGCTCGTACACGACCTCCCGAACCCGGCCTTGCTCGTCCGTCAGGGGAAATGCAGTCGCCACGAAGCGGACATCGGCGGAGGCGTGGCCGGAACGAGACCATTCCTCGCGCTCCGGTAGCCCCGTCTTGAACGCCCGCACAATGGGACAGTCGGACGTGGGGGATTCATAATTGCAGAGCGCGTGATAGCACTTGCTCCCGATGAGACCGTCTTCCACCCAGGGGAGTTGAAGTGCCGAGGTGGTGGCCTTCCGTACCGTGAACGACTGATCGATCACGAAGATCGGGTGGGCTTGTTCGGGCGGGGCCGCGCCCCGATCCGAGTCCGTCTCATGATCTCTGCCGGTGCCGCCTGTCTGGGACATGTCGAGCGACTCCCTCACACGGCCCGTTGTCTTCCACTCGGCGCCATGAATGGCGCAACAAGACCGGTACCCAAGCCATTTCCTTCCCTCGGTTTGGTAGCGGTCAAGCACCGCGTTCGGTCGTTTGGGTCGTGATCGGTATCCCGGGGAAAACCATCGGCGAGTCTTCGTTACGGCGGACCAACCTAGGACATGGACAACCACACCCCAAACACTACCGGCCCAGCATTATATCACGAGGCAATGCTATCCGGAACCCACATTGTTGCGTTTTTGCGGGCTATGTTACGATCTGATCCGCAGTATGAGGTGTGAATAGCCTGGGATCAAGGTTCAAGAAGGCATTCTTCTCCCCAAATATCGGATCCTTCCGGTCGACGTTCCTCCGACGAGAACTGCCGGTCCGGGCCGGCCGAGTCGAAGATGGGGCGTCCCCCGTTGGTAATCACCCGAGCGCGCATCACCTCGTCTTGGTGCTGTTCGGTGACATACCTGAGCGGTGTCCCCCACGGATCGACGATCGGCAGGGCATCACCGCCTCGCAACGACTGCGGCAGGAAGTCCAGCCGCACGCTGCTGGGGCCATAGGCCAGCAGTGCCGCCAAGGCGCGACGAGAGGCCCCGTTCGGTTCACCGGGGGGCGGTTGCTCGTAGCGCTGCATGTAGACGCCGAGGGCTTCGTCCATGGCACAGAGGAGTCGGACCGCGAGGTCGTTCCGTGCCCGCTCGCGCACGGTACGGACGAGGCCGGCCGTCACGAAGAGGGCGATGCCCAACAGGAGCAGCAGCACGGCCAGCTCGACGAGCGTCATGCCGCGTCGACGACGCGTCGCGTGGCGGACGTCGCGAGACCGCCCTTTGCCTGGTATGGGGTTTCGTGCGACCATACAATGCAGTTGGCAACGCCGGAACGGGATTGTCAAGGGCGAGAGCATGAGCAAGCGAACGCGAATGCGGCTGCGCGGAGGCATCGTGGGGGCATGGGCGATCACCGCCGGTTTGGTGGGGTGCGGTCCGGAGGTGGTCAGCGACGTTCGGCTGACGGCGTGGGCTGTTCCGGGATCTCATGCGGTGACCCCGAAGGATCCCCCGCGGATCGAGACCAGTTGCTTCAGCCGGCGGGAAGGCCGCATCTTCCTCCAAGCGGCCCGAAACGAGACCGTTTCCTGTCAACTCGTGATGACCGCCAAAGAGGGCGCGATCCCGTCCGTTTCCCTTGCCGCCGGGGAGCTGCGCAACAAGACGGGCAAGCTGGCGGCCTCCGCGATTCGGATGTACGTTCCGACGTCCATCGCCGTGGGGCGCTCCCCTTCGTGGTTGGCCTTGCGCCCCTCGGCCGAAGCCCCCAGCGATCGGGTGGGCGATGTGCTCGTGCCGCTGAATGCCGGACGCGGTGGGCAGCCGCTCAACCTGGTGGCCGGGAAGAACACGACCGTTTGGGTCGAGGTATCGATCGAGGCGGATGCGGCCCCCGGCGTGTATGCCGCGCCGATCGAGGTCCTCAGCGCGGAGGACAGCCTCGCCAAGCTCGAGCTGGCCGTCCGCGTCTTGCCGTTTGCCCTCCCGCCCCGGCCGAGCCTCCCCGCGATCGTCGGCGTGGACATGCGGGCGCTCTTCGCCCGGCACCTGATGCAAAGCGGCAGGGCGTACGTCCCCGCGGGCGCGGTGCAGGGCGACCCGGCCGCCGGCGAGGCGGCGTCGCTGTTGGCATACACCTTCGATCTGCTTGGCGCGCACCGCTGTAGTCCGTTCCTGATCGGGCTGTATCCGTCGGTGTCGCTCGACGCGGCCGGCAAGCTTCAGGTGAACTGGGCCAACTACGACAAGACCGCCGAGCCGCTCCTCGGTGCCAAAGGCGCCGAGCTCGACGCGTGGCTGTTCCCGGTGGACGCCGAGTTCCCGCCGCCGGCGAGCTACGGCGGGGCAAATTCTCCGGCCTACGCCGAGGCCCTGACACAATACGTGCAACAGACCCTCAAGCATTTCGAGGCGAAGGGGTGGATGGACGCGTGCTTTGCCTGGACGGAGACGACGGCGATGGACGGACCGGAATCGCCGACGCGCGTGAAGGCCTTCGGCGAGCGCATCGGAAGCCGGGACGGCGCGCCGCGGCTGCTGACCTCGGCGATCCCGCTGTCCATGAAGCCCTTCGGCTGGCTGTCGCACGAATTCGACGAGGACATGCTGGCCTTCGCCGGGGCGCTCGCTCCGCCCGCCCAATTCTACGACGTCAAGACCATGCAACGGATGCGCGCCCTCGAGAAGAAGACGTGGCTCACCTCCGATCGACCGCCGTTCAGCCCGTCGATGGACGTTGCCGCTCCCATCGTCGATGCGCGGGCGCTGCCGTGGGCCGCGTTTCGTCTCGCCGCGCAGGCGGTGTTTCTTCCCGTCGTGAACGATTGGCCGGAGAACGTCTTCCAACGGTCGGCGATGCAGGGGGACGACTGGCTGATCTATCCCGGGAAGGCATTCGGCGTGGCCGGACCGGTCTCGTCCGTTCGGCTCAAGCGGCTCCGCAGGGGATTGCAGGACGTCGAATACCTGCGGCTGCTGAAGGATCGCGGCGACGAGGATACGGCCGACACGATCGCCAAGGCGCTGTTTCGCTACGGCGGCACGTCCGCGTACGGCGACCACTACGCCGACGGCTGCCAGTGGGCGTGGGCCGAGCAACCGGAGCTCTGGGATCTGGCGCGGAAGCTGATGGCCATGCGACTCAGCGAACTCAGCGGCGGCGAGGCGGGCACGTCGGCCGAGCAGTTCGCCCGCACGGTCGAATGGCGTCGGCTGATCGATGCGGCCTGCAAGCTGCGGGTGTCGTGCGAAGGCGTTCGGATCCGCGAGGCGCCGTCCGGGGAAGAGGGTGTCTCGCAGGTGGAGTTCCACGTCGTGGTCCGCAACGACCGTCCCTCGCCCGTGACGGGAGCGCTTCGCTTCGGCAAGCTTCCGGTGGGATGGACGCCCGTGACGGACGCCCTCCCGGTGACGTCCCTGGCGAACCTGGCTCGCGCGCGACTCACCCTCGTCGCGCGGGCCAAGACGATCGGGACGAACGAGGTGGGGGTGTCGTACGTTCCCATTCTCTTTGACGGAGGCTCGGCCGGTCAGGTGGAGGTCCGCGCGCGCCTGACGCAGCTCACCCCACGACGGCTGGAGCGGCCGGTCACGCTCGACGGGAACCTCGACGAGTGGCCGCCCGGCATCCGCAACGTCGCCGGTGACTTCATCACGATCGGCGGGGAGGACTCCGGCGTCGGCGAGGGCAAGGTCTCCGGCCGCGCCGCGCAGCAGACGCTCGTCTTCGCCGCCTACGACGAGAAGCGATTGTATCTGGCGTTCAACTGCCAGGAGGATCGCATCGCCACGCTCCCGGCGACCAGCAGCAGCTTCGTCGAGTATGACGGACTCCTGCCGTCGGGGCAGGATCTGCTCGAGATCCTCATCGACCCGACCAATGCGGGGACCGGTCAGCCGATGGACGTCTACCATGTCGTGGTCCGGCCCACGGGGGCCGTCATCGCCAAACGAGGTGTCGAGACGGGCTCGGGCTGGGGGTCGAGCCGCTTCTGGCCGGCCGAGGTCCGCGTGTCACCGTCACGCCAGAACGGTCGATGGATCGCCGAGGTCGCCCTGCCGCTGTCGGCGTTCGGGCAGGCCGGCCGGAGCAACAAGCGTTGGGCCATCAACTTCGCGCGGTATCAGCATCGACTGGGGGAGTACAGTAGCTGGTCGGGCGCGCGACGATACCTCTACAACACGCGAACGTTCGGCAACCTGCTGTGGCCTTGAGCGCGACCGGCCGGCGTGTCGGCCGACCGCCGACTCTTGCGTGACCGCAACTCCCACGGGGCAGACGAATGGCAGCGCGTCATCCAATCCGAACGCTCGGGATCGTTGCCGTCGGCGTGGCCGGGCTGAGCGTGCTGGTTTGGCTGGTGCTTCGACCGGGTTCGCCGACGGAGCCGACGGCTAGCACGACGGCTTCGGGACGACTGGCGTATGTGGAGCTCCCTTCGTCGGTATGGAAGGTGGTCACGCCTCCGACGAGCAGGGGGCTGGCCGCCGACGACTACAACAAGGGCGTCGTCGAGTTCCTCGACAGTGACGGCTTCGCGGAGCTTCGCAAGATGTCCGACGAGCAGAAGCTCCGTATTCGTCACGGGCGCTTTCCCTATCGCCCACACAAGTTCATCAACGCCGGCGCGAAGAAGCGACGCATGCAGTACTTCACTCAGTACGTCTCTCCGCAGGCCGCCGTCGCGCCGCGCCATGAGGATCTGGTCGATTCCCTGGCCGACCCGAACGGTCCACTGCCCCACCTCGCGGCGTTTCGGGCGATGGCGCGGGCGAGCCTGCTCTACGGTCGGATCTGCGAGCGGGCGGGGGAGCGAAGCGAGGCGAAGCGCATCTACGGAACGGTGTTGGTCTTCGGTCACCATGTCGCACAAGACCGCGTTCGTCTGTGCGGCGTCCTGCTGGGCCTGCAGATCATGCGTGAGGCGGCAGGGGCCCTGGAGGCATTCCATCAAGGGGACGATAGCTCGGCCGAGGCGTCCGCAGCGAGGCATGTGGTGGAGGACGTTCGATCGCTGGAATCCGTGCTGGCGAAGAAGGCCGAGGAGGCCCTCTTCGGGGAGGGACCGCACGGGCCGCCGCACGCCGGCGACCTCCGCAACCTGGCGGCCAACGACGCCGATCCGATGTGGCGGATCGAGGCCATCCGCAGACTCGGTATCTTGCGGGTGGCGTTGAAGGACCGGCCCGAGCATCCGGACGCCATGGCGGTTCGGCGGCTGCTGGAGTCGTTGGCCAAGGAGCCGCCGGACGACGGATCCGAGTATGGGTTGCTGATCCGGGCGGCGGCGGAATACGCGCTGGGCTTTCCGGTGGACTGAACCACCTATCAAGAACGTTTGAACAGTCAGCGAAGCTTGGGTGGCCCACCTCTTCACTTGTACCGAGTCTTGTCG
>CAZKCX010000335.1:0-7519 GCA_964550865.1 uncultured Planctomycetales bacterium | reverse complement strand
CCACGGCTAAAGCCATGGGCCACCCACCCATCAGCTGACGAGCGACAGAGCACTACGGCCAATCGCCGTTGGCCTTGGCGTATTCCACGGCCTTGCGGAGAAGCGTGGGGGCTTTCTCCAGATCGAGACGGCCCATCTCATTCAGCCGCCGTGCGCGGCGGAGGAAGATCTCACGGAGTTGGCTGTAGCCGCACTTCGGGCATTCGTCGACGAAATCGTCCGGCCAGCCCTTTCCGGTGTTCTGGGGGATCGGCATCACCTCTCCGCACTTCTTGCACTTGTGGGCCTGCACCGCCGCCTTCTTGCCGCAGTGGGTGCACTTGATGGCGATCCGCTCGCCCTTCTTGGCGTTGCGTCGTAATTGACCGAGCAGCTTCCCGGCCTCCCGGTAGGGCATCGTGAACTGGCGGTTGCATTCCTGGCAGATGAAGATCCGGTCCGGGACATTTAACGGAGGGAAACCGCGCTTGGCGTCCTTCTTCGCAGCCGATGCATTGCCGGCGGGTGCGTTCCGGGACTCGCCGGCGGCGACGGCAGGCCCGATTCCCCGGCTGTCCCCGACCCGGGCCGGACCCCGCGGACGTGCCCGTTGGGCCTTCTTCGCGGGTGCATCGTCCTTCGGGGAAGGGGCGGCAACGCTGGAGTCGCCTACGCGCATCGGTCCCCGCTTAGGTTTGGGTGGTGCCGCGGCTTTCTGGGTCGCGGCAGCCGGCTTCTTTGTTTCCTGCGTAGTGGGCTCAGACGGTTCCGATGGCTTATCTTCGCCATGGCTGACCGCCAGCTTCGTAGACGGACCGGGCTCGGCCTTAGGCTTGGCGGCCTGCTCGGCCTTCTTCGGTTCGGTTGCCTTCCGGTCTGGTTCGGAGGCCTTCGGGGCGGGAGCTTCCTTACGGCAGCCGGTGAGCGCAAGACCGAGGCATGCCGCCGCAAGGACAAGGCACATCTTCGTGGTATACATCCGCAGAGTCTCCAAGCTGTTTGGACGAGGGGCAATAGGGTCCCAGGCGTCCTCCGCGAGGAAGCGCCATCCAAGAGCCTATACGACGGACTGGGTAGTCCGGTTCAACCCACCGGGCACGACGCGGACCGTGTGGCCTGGTAGACCTTCCCCTACCTCATCGGCCAACGCATGACCCGCGCCCAGCGACGTTTCGCCGAGAACGCGTTCGAGGCCTTGCCGGCCGTGTTATCGGTCGACCCCGGCGTGGTTCGCCGACCCGAAAGCTTCCCTCACGGCATGACGCCTACCTCCGTGCCGGTTCGACCGGACCCAGCTTGTCCCTATGCAGTCCGCCCCTACCTTGATGATCATACACGCGAATCGCCGTCAAGTTGCTCTCGCCCGAGCGGACAAGCCGGGCCGTCTTGTGGTGAGGCGGGAACCTGCCGGACGGTCCGGCCTCCGCGCCGTTGGAATACGTTCGTTCGGCGAGGAGGCTGTCGCCGATCCGGACCCGAACATCATGCAGACCCGTGCCGGTCGTCCGGCCCTCGAGACGAACGACGCAAGCCTCCTTTCCTGCCGGGGGCAGATTCGCCTGTGCCACGGCCTTTCCGTCGACGAAGAGCGCACACTTGTCGTTCGATTCGTCCTCCGAGAACCGGAGGCAGCGGATCTCTGCCACGAGGCGGTGCCGACCTTGTTGCTTGATTCCCGTGCAGGCCGCTGCAGTGCCCGAGACGCGGATCCCAAACGCACAGGCAACAGCGCCGGGCTCACCTTCGGGTATTTCGATTCGAAGGCATGCATCGTCTCGTGACCATTTGAGCTTGTTGTTCGACCCGAGCAGGGCCACGTCGTGGATCTGAAGGGCGGGCATCTTGGCCCGACCCAAGGTCCTGATCTTCAGTTGCCCCTTGGGCGCGCCGAGGGAAACGGCGAAGAGCCGATCGCCCTTTCGCGTGAAGCGGATGTCCTCGGCGCGATAGCGGACTCGGCCGACAAAGTGGCCGGCCTTGCGCATCTTCGTCGGCCCTTCGCCGAACGTCACGAAGGGCCGCGTGCCGTAGATCGCCTCGCCGTTTCGGCGGAGCCACTTTCCGAGCCCCATCAGGATCTTCCTCTGGTCATCGGGGATCGTCCCGTCGGCCTTCGGCGAGAGATTCAGCAGCAGTTGGCCGTTCTTGCTCACGATATCAATGAACGTGTGGAGCACTTCGCTCAGCGGTTTGATGCGGAGGTCTTTGGTGTAGCACCAGCTCCCATAGCTGATGGTGTCGTCGGTCAGGAAGGGGTGGTCGGTGATGTCACCCGCGCGGCCTTTCTCGAAATCCTCGACGGCGACGGCGAAGGGGAGGTCCCGTTGCTTGCAGGTGACGACGACCTGCTTGTCCCATTCGTGCGCCCGGTTGAGGTAGTGCGCGAGGAAGGCCGTGTGATACGTCTCCGGGATCTCGTCGAGCCAGGAATCGAACCAGATCAGGTCGGGTCGATACCGATCGATGACCTCGAAGAGCTTGCCCTTCCAGAGCTCGAGGAAGCGGTTTCGGGGCAGATTGCCGTACAGCATGCGAAGCTTCGGGTCCTCGGAGACGGTGGGCCATCCCTCGACACGGGGATAGTGGCCTGTCCATACGAGCTTCCCGTCCTTGTTGATCATGTGCTGATTGTTCCGGGCGTGGTGGAAGGTCGCGACGAAGCGCATGCCGTGATTGCGGACGGCCTTCGCCAGGTCGCCCGTGATGTCCCGTTTGGGTCCCATGTCCTTGGCGTTCCATGGCGTCAGCTCGCTGTCCCACATCGCGAAGCCGTCGTGGTGCTCGGCCACGAGGCCGGCGTACTTGGCACCGGAGTCGGCGAAGAGCTTAGCCCATTCCTCCGGGTCGAAGTGCTCGGCGCGGAAGCGGGGGACGAAGTCGTGATACCCGAACTTCGCCGGATCGCCGTAGGTCTTCCCATGGTGCTCGTGCTCCTTGCGGGACTTGATGTGCATGTTCCGCGGATACCATTCGCTGCCGAACGCGGGCACGGAGTAGACGCCCCAGTGCATGTAGATGCCGTACTTGGCATCGCGGAACCACTCCGGTGCGGCCTGGTGCTTCTGGAGGGATGGCCAATCCGGTCGGTACGGGCCCTCGGGGGGCTCGCTTCCGAATGCCGTTCCAATCGGTAGGATGCCCGACAGAACTACCATGACCGTTCGCATTCCGGGGTCGATCGTCTTACCGTTCATGGGTTGGCGCCTCGGGTTGACCTTGGTTTGGTTGCCTTCGATTCGTGCCGTCGATGTGCACTTGCCGTCCACTAGGTGAAACCGTACTCACGTTTCGGCGCAGGGGCAAGGTCAAACGCCCCTGATTGCGATGGCAGCAGGGAGGAGGGGATCCGCGCGCCTTGCGGACGGATCAGCACTTGCTGGGGATGATCTTGCGGTCTTCCAGGAGTCGAATCACGACCGCCGCCGCCTCTTGCGGGGCTAGCTTCGACGTATCGACCGTCAACTCCGGGTTCAGGGGAGGCTCGTACGGGTCGTTCACTCCGGTGAAGTTCTTGATCTCGCCGGCCCGTGCCTTCTTGTACAGGCCCTTCGGATCGCGCTGCTCGCATACCTCAATGGGTGTGTTCATGTAGATTTCGATGAAGTGCAGACCGGCGTCTTCGTGGAGCTTGCGAGCCATGTCGCGATCTGCCCGGTACGGGCTGATGAAGCTGGTCATGACGATCACGCCTGCATCGGCGAACAGCTTACCGACCTCCGCGATGCGTCGGATGTTCTCCTCGCGGTCCTCAGCGCTGAAGCCGAGGTTCTTGTTCAACCCGTGGCGAATGTTGTCTCCGTCGAGCACATAGGCCAGATGTCCCAGTTCCATCATGGCATGCTCGGTGGTAAAGGCGAGTGTGCTCTTTCCGCTGGCGCTCAGGCCTGTGAACCAAAGCGTCGCCCCCAGGTGACGCAGCATCTTTTCGCGCCACAATCGGTCTACATGCCCTTCATGCCACTTAATATTCGTGGCTTTCACTTCCATGGTCTGACTCCCAGTTGTCCCACCGTCATGACGGCGGATGGGTCTGTGAAACCTCCCCTGACAGGTTTGCCCGGCCCCCCAGCCGAAATGGACGACGGCGGGAACGGTATTACGGTCCGGTTCGTCCCTTCGTTCGTGGAAACTGCGGTGCGTCCAACGGTCTCTTCGTCATCTGAGGAAACCAAGATGAAGGCGAACCGCCTGTTCTGGCTATATTCTCGAATGAGGATGTCCCCAATCTGTCCCGTGGGATCGCCGCGGAATGGCTCGCGTCCACGTCGAATTGCCTATCGGCCTAGCGGGCTCGGATTCGAGGAACGATCTTCTGCGCTTGCCTAAAAACCTACTCGGCGATCTCGACGCGAATCGACCGCGGCCGGTCTTTTTCCTTCTTGCCGAGCGAGATCTCCAAGACACCCTTCCGGCAAGAGGCCGCGATGCGTTCCGGATCGACCGATTGGGAGAGCTGGATCGTCCGCATAAAACTCCCGAAGGGGCGCTCCTTGCGGAGGTAGTGGTTCTCGTCGCCCTCTCTACGCTCGTTGGGTTTGTGCCCGCGGATGGTCAGGGCGTCGCCGCTGAAGGAGACGTCGATGTCGGCGGAATCCAATCCGGGCACCTCTGCGGTCACGAGGAATCGATCCTCCTCCTCGAGCACGTCCATCAGCGGCGCCCAGTCCTGTCCGTCCAGCGGACGGGTCGAGATTCCGCTATGCACGAGCCGCTCGATGAGTCGGTTTATCTCGTTCTGGAACTCCCCGGGAGACAAAGGCACGTCCTTGCCGAAGGGCAGTAGCGTCATCTGGGCTCCTCCTCAACACGTCTGTGTTCGTCGATTCACAACACCCACGATCAGTATACCACGGATTCCGGCACGGCGCCACGCCGCATGGGGGCCATCGCAGCGGAATCCGGGCTTCCGAAAGGAGGGCGGCCGATTCGTGCATGCCATCGGTGGAGCTACTCGACCCCGTCCGAGGGGAGATCCGAGACGAGGAACCGGTACTTCCCGTTCGCGGTCCGAATCACCTTGTCGACGAACTTGTAGGTTACCTTGGCCTCCGAACCGAAGAGATCGTCCACGTGTCGACGGAGGTAGTCCATCTCGTGCTGCGCGAAGTCGGGGCCCTTCATGACGCGCAGCTCGAACTCCGTCTCCCCCTTGCGGACCATCTGCAGGTTCGCGATGCCCTTGAGGTCATGCGCCAGGGCGTTCACGAAGGCGGCGCAGGTCAGCCGCCGCCCGGACGGCAGGCGAATGATATCGCTTTCCCGTCCGACCGCGTGCACGAGGAGCGGGAACCCCCGTCCGCAGGGGCATGGTTCGTCCGTCAGGGTGCCCGTGTCCCCGATCGCATAGCGGAGAAAGGGCATCGCGTAGTTGAACAGGTCCGTCACGACGAGGTTCCCCTCTTGCCCCGGGGGCACCGGTCGGCCTTCGTCGTCGACGATCTCGACCACGAGCTCGTCAATGCCGACATGCTTGCCGCGATGCTCTTCGCACTCGGCCGCGATGGCACCGACCTCTCGGCTACCGTAGCGGTCGAACACCCCGCAGCCGAAGGCCCGCTCAATGGTTCTTCGTTGCGGGTCCGTCATGGTCTCGACCGTCCCGATGACGGCCCGGCACGGCCAATCCGCTCCTCCCTGCTCGAGCAGTCGCGTGGCGAAGAGATACGCCACGGTGGAGTACGCCTCGATAATGTCCGGCCGGTATCGCCGCATGCGTTGTAGGTGTCGGTCGATCGTCTGGTCATCCAGGCTCGTGCAGTCGAGCCAGGCGTGGTTTGTCGTCCAACTCAGCAACCGGCCCTTCAGGGTTTGGGTGGGACGAACGTCGAGTCCCGCCCCCCAGATCTTGAGCGTGCGCAGGCCGTAATCCCACCCCGCCATCAAGTTGGCCCGGTGCTCTCGCGATCGCAGATGGGAGTTGTTCTCGCCCCACTCGCGGTAGAAGTGGAGCGGGTCACCCGTCGAGCCGCCGGTGTACTGTGGCTGCATCAGCGCGCGGTCGTAGTCTCGCGCGACCATCTCCTCGCGATGGGCTTGGATCTCGCGACGCGTCAGGACGGGCAGCTTGCGGTAGTCCTCGATGGAGTCGACGGTCCCGCCGACCAGGCCGGCCTGCTCCATACGGCTTCGGTGGAAGGGGCATTGGTCCCACGCATGCTCGAGAAGACGTCGAAGCCGGGAGAGCTGGAGCTCGACGAGTTGCTCCGGACGGAGCCATTGGGTCTTGAGCAACTCCGGCAGGAGCCGATCCGCGTAGGCTTCCGGACGAAGACGCCGTATCAGCGGGATGGTGACGTAGCGTGCTAGGTAGTACGGGGCCATGTTGGGCGTCTTGTCGTTTGTGAGCGGGTATCGCGGCAGTCTTTCGCGCGGTCCCCCGCGCAAGAGACGACCGAATCCTCGTGCATCTTATCGTCCTTCCGCCGTGCCGGACAACGCCTTTCGCGGGCTTGGGGCTGACCACGCTGGGACCGCCACTATTCCTGGGGAGCCCTGCGGATCATGAAGACCGCCGAGGCCAGCGGCTCGAGCTCGTACGTTTCGACGACCCGGCGGCGTTCCAGGTCGATGGTCTCGATGCGGGCCGGGTACCGCGTGCCGACGTTTCGAATCCACCGCGTGAATTCCTTGAACGTGGTGTCGCGAAAGCGGGTGAATCCCACATACGCGTACCGGCCGTCGATTTCGACGCCGCGGCACCAACCGAGCTGGGTGGAGCCCAGGGGATGCTCGATCGCGTTGAGATCGATGTCCCGTGCGATCCGCCGCCTCGGCCCGTCCACGCAGACCAGATGACCGTTCGTGGTCGTGAACCAGATCTCATCCCCCTTGACCAGCCCGTCGTGCGGATTGCCGACCTCGATCGGCATGGTGTCGTCCGGCTCGGAGATGCACACCGCGTCCTTCTGGTGGAAGCGGGTCAGCCAGATCTTGTCCTCGTAGAGGAAGACATGATTGATGTGGCATTCGTGCGGCTTGGTGGAGGGCACGAAGCGGTAGTCGACCTCCTGAGAGAACCGCTCCCACGTGGGCGTGCAAGCTGCGTTGTGCGTCCACAGCACGTTGCCGCGATAGTCGAAGGCCTGGAGGAGATCGATGCCCGTGTTGCAGATCAGCATCTGATCCTCCAGCGCCAGGACGTGGTGCAGATCGTTGAAGGTGGGATGCGTGAGCACGGACTCGATCCGCATGTCGGAGAGACGGCAACGGACGACCTCGGTCGGCATGCAGGCATAGAGCCATTCGCCACGGAGGCTGCCGGCCGTCATGATCTGGCCTGCCTCTTCGCATCGACAGGCCTGCGGGGATACGTACTCGACGTGATGGGTGATTCGCCTCTGGTCCGTGTCGAGGAGCCCGATGATCCCGCTGCGGAAACGGCGGACCGGCGTTGCGTCGTGCGGAGGGACCGGGACGCCAAGGGTAAGGATCAACTGCATGCGGTGGCCTCGGAGGTGATCGGGTCGCTGCCAGGGGCGCTAGTATTGCATTTCAGAAGTATCGCGACTACCTGCCCGAGCCGCCGGATTCATCCGGCGCG